>JANYJN010000567.1 GCA_025358475.1 Candidatus Solibacter sp. | reverse complement strand
TGGCTGCTGCCTGTGCGACGATGCTAAACAGGTGATCGCCGCCGCCCGCCAGCAGGTCGACTTCGATTACACCGAAATCGACATTGATAGCGACCCCGACCTCGTCCGTCTCTACAACCACGAAGTGCCCGTCATCACTATCGATTGCAGGAAGGCTTTTAAATACAAAGTCGATATGAATGAATTGTTGAAGAAACTGGCGGCAAACGTATGAGCGTAGATGTGTTAGCCATCGCGGCGCATCCCGATGACGTGGAACAGACCTGCGGCGGTACCCTTATCAAAATGGCCGAAATGGGCTACCGCACCGGCACGCTGGACCTCACCGCCGGCGACATGGGTACCCGCGGTTCCCCAGAACAGCGCGTCGCCGAATCCGAGGTCGCAGGCAAGCACATGCTCTTGAAGTGGCGCGGCAACCTCCACTTCCCCGACGCCCGCCTGGAAAACACCCTCGCCGCCCGCATGACCCTGGCCGTCAAGATTCGCGAGCTCAAACCGCGCGTCGTCATCCTGCCCTATTGGGAGGCGCGCCACCCCGACCACTACCGCACCAGCGAAATCGGTTTTGAGGCCTGTTTCCTCGCCGGACTCCGCAAACTCGACGAATACTCCGAGCCCCACCGTCCGTTCAAGATTCTCTATGCCAGCGTCTATGCCGAGGTAAAGCCTTCATTTATAGTAGATATCAGCGCACAGTTCGAGCGTCGCATGATGGCTTTGTTAAGCTATACCTCGCAGTACGGCGAAACCATCGAGGGTGGCGCCCTGTTTCCCAACCAGCAGGAGATTCGCGAACGCCTCGGCGCCGTCGCCCGCTTCTACGGCAACCTGATCGGCGTCAAATACGGCGAGCCCTTCGTCGTCAAGGAAGCCATGCAGATCGACGACATCGTATCCATGGGCTCCCGGTCCATTTAGGACACGCCTCCTGTTCCCCGCCGCCGCCCTGTCCGCCGCGCGCCGCTGCTAAAGTAGAAAGACCATGGACGCTTTTCCTCCCACCGGCCGCACCACCGTGCGCCGCCTCCCGCAGCGCGGCGTGTACGATAAGGCCGCGGTTTACGCCATCCTCGACGAGGGCTTCATCTGCCACGTCGGGTTCGCCATCGACGGCCAACCATACGTCATCCCCACCGGCTACGCGCGCTCCGGCGACGAGATATTCTTCCACGGTTCCGCCGCCAGCCGCATGCTGCACACGCTCGGCGACGGCCTCGACGTGTGCGTCACCGTGACCCTGGTGGACGGCTTCGTGCTCTCGCGCTCGGCCTTCCACCACTCTGTCAATTACCGGAGCGTAGTCATACTGGGCCGTGCCCGCGTGCTGGCGGACCCCGCCGAGAAGACCATCGCCCTGCGTTGCTTCACCAACCACATCCTCCCTGGCCGTTGGGAGGAAGTCCGCCCGCCCTCCGATCAGGAATTGAAGGCCACGCTAGTGCTGGCGCTCCCCCTGCGGGAAGTCTCCGCCAAGGTGCGCCAAGGTCCGCCCGTGGAAGACGCCTGCGATATCGCCCGCCCCACCTGGGCCGGAGTCGTGCCCCTGCACGCCCATTTAGGCGAGCCCGTCCCCATGGACGACATCCCGGACGGCGTCCCCCCATTCGACCGCTCCCGCTTCACCCGCTTTTAGTAGGACAGGCCTCCGCCCTGTCCATTCGAGCGCAGCTCGGACTGCACGCCAGCTTGGCCTCGCGCCCGTCCACCTGCTATATTTCTAGAGCCCCATGTCCCACCCCATGAATCCTCTGGACCGCCTCGACCGGCAGGAACTCCGCTGGCTGACCGGCATTTTGAAGGACGCCTGCCGCGACCGGCTGGAGAAAAACCTCGTCAGCCAGGCGTTCGAAGAGCGCTTATACCAGCGAGGGCCTGTCGAGGGCCGTCTCGACCCTCGCCCCTTTCTGAAAACCTGGGAACCGCGCTACCGCAAGTTCCTCCAAGTGGCCAGCGGCCTGTACGCCCAGATGGAAGGCGAGGACGCCAGGGCCGTCGCGGAGAGCCTGCGGGAGCAGTTCGCCGCGGCACACTCCATTACCCGCCACGGACCGGCATCTTCCCACGTTATGATTGAGAAGAATGCCGCGAATCCTCGACGGAAATCGCGTACGCGATGACATCAAGAGCGAACTGAAGCCGCGCGTCGATGCGCTGGCCGCCCGCGCCCGTCCGCCCGGGTTGGCCGTGGTGCTGGTGGGCCACCATCCAGCTTCGGAAATTTACGTTCGCAACAAAATCAAGACCTGCCGCGACCTGGGCATCTATTCCGAATCCATCACGCCGCCCGAATCCATTTCCACAGCGGAACTGCTCGCGATTGTCGATGGCCTCAATGCACGCCCCGAAATCGATGGCATCCTGGTGCAGTTGCCCCTCCCGCCGCAGGTGGATACCAAACGCATTCTGATGGCCGTGATGCCGGCCAAGGACGTCGACGGTTTCCATCCCTGTAACGTCGGCGCTTTGGTGGCCAACCTGCCCGCGCCGCGAGCCTGCACCCCGGCGGGGATTATCGAGCTGTTGAAGCGCAGTGACATTCCTATTGCCGGACGGCGCGCCGTCATCGTGGGCCGCAGCGATATCGTCGGCAAACCCGCCGCCATGATGCTCTTGCACCAGCACGCCACCGTCACCATCTGCCATTCCAAGACACCCGACCTGGCGGCCGTGTGCCGCGAGGCGGATATCCTGGTCGCGGCCATCGGGCGCGCTGCCATGATCACGCGCGACTTCATCAAGGAAGGCGCCACCGTCATCGATGTGGGCACCAATCGCATCGATGACCGCGACCTCGCCGCCCGGATTTTCCGCAACTCGCCGGAGAAACTGGCGGCCTTCGATCGCAAGGGTAGCTTGCTGGTGGGCGACGTGGACCCCATCGATGTGGTGGAGCGTGCCGGTGCGTACACCCCGGTTCCCGGCGGTGTGGGGCCGCTCACTATCGCCATGCTGATGGTCAATACCGTGGCTTCGGCTGAGCACCGCTTGGGCGTATGCTGAAAGTTGGATTGACGGGCGGCCTGGCCAGCGGAAAATCGTTTGTCGGCGAGGCGCTGGCCGGCTACGGATGCCTGTTAATCCAGTCGGATGAAATCGGGCATGCGGTGATGGCGCCCGGCGCAGAGGCTTACCAACTGGTGGTACAGGAATTCGGCCGCGAGATTCTGACCGGCGACGGAGCCATCGACCGCCCCGCCCTGGCGGCCCGCGTGTTCTCCCACCCGGAACGTCTGGCCCGCTTGAATGCACTGGTGCACCCGGCAGTTTTCCAGCGCGAAGACGCTTTGCTCAACGCGTTCGGCGCGGCGCATCCCGATGGCATCGCGGTGGTCGAAGCCGCCATCCTCATCGAAACCGGCAGCTACTCGCGCTTCGCCAAACTGATCCTGGTCACCTGCACCGTCGATCAGCAGGTGGAACGCGCATTGCGCCGCGAAGGCGCGCTAGAAAGCGACATCCGCGCCCGCATCAGCCGGCAGATGCCGCTGTCCAGGAAACGAAAGTATGCGGATTTCGTCATAGATACATCCGGGGGAAAAGAAGATACCCTGCGGCAGACCCGGGCCGTCTACGACGTATTACGGAGAATTCAATCATGAGAGTGCTGCGAACCTTCTTATTGGCTGCCGCGATGGCTGCCGGTTTTGTCTACATCACCGGAGTAACCAACTGGGATGTGGGCCGGGTGTTGCGCCCCGTGCGCAATGCCGGCCGCATGTGGAGCGAACCAACGTCGGCGGCCTCGGCCGGCTTTTCCACCGACGAGCAAAGCAATATCGACATCTATAAATCGGCGCGCGATGCCACGGTATTTATCACGTCCACGGTTTATACCCGCAGCTTTTTCGGCGTATATCCGGAAAAAGGGACGGGAACCGGCTTCGTGATCAGTCCCGAGGGCGAAATCCTCACCAATAACCACGTCGCGGGCGGCGGATCCCAGTTGACGGTGACCTTGTCCGATAAGAAAGTATATAAAGCGCGCGTGCTCGGTTACGATCCGCGCAACGATCTGGCGCTGATCAAGATAGAGGCCGGGCACAAATTGCCCACCATGCGGTTGGGCGATAGCGACCGCCTGGTGGTGGGGCAGAAAGTCCTCGCCATCGGCAACCCGTTCCAGTTTGAAGGTACACTGACCACCGGGATTGTCAGTTCACTCGACCGGACCATCGAGACGGAGGAACGCAAACTGGACGGCATGATCCAGACGGACGCGGCCATCAATCCGGGCAATAGCGGCGGTCCGCTACTGGATTCGCACGGCAGCGTGATTGGCATCAACACAGCGATTTACGGGGCGCAGGGCAGTATCGGGATCGGCTTTGCGATGCCCATCTCGCGCGCTAAGGCCATGCTGGAGGAATATCAGACGCGCGGTAAGATCTCCCGGCCATGGCTCGGCCTGGTCACCGTTCCAGTGGCCGGCGACCTGGCGGAAATGCTGCAACTGCCGGCTTCCGGCGGTCTCCTGGTTCAGGAAGTGGAGAGCGGTTCGCCGGCCGAAACCGCCGGTTTGCGCGGGCCTACGCGGGTGGTGATTGTGAGCAATTTCCGCCTCGGTATCGGCGGCGACCTGCTTACTGCGGGCGACGGCCAGCCGATTCAGGATAAGGAGACGTTGAAGCGCTTGATGGATAAGAAACACAGCGGCGACACGCTGGAATTGACGGTCTACCGCAACGGGCGCAGCGAGAAAATCCGATTGAAACTGGGAGAAGCCCCGCAGCAGTTCTAGGAACAGCGGAAAATGCCAAGAAGGGCCGGTCATCCACGGGGGATGACCGGCCCTTCTTGGCAGCAATCGCTACCGCGAGGCGATCACGGTGGAACGTGTCGGCGGAGGCGTCTCTTTGTTCTTGCTCCCTGGCGGCCTGCCTCGCCGCTTCGGGATGGTATCGACCATCCAGTTTGGCGGGCGGCCCCGCCCGCGTGCTCGTCCGCGCGCCAAGCGTTCCAGACTGACAATCGCCTCTTCAATTTGCTCCCGCTCCGCCTTTAATTCAGCGAGAATCTTGCCCACATCCACCAAAATGTCCTCCTGGCCAACTCCGGTTTTCAACGCCGGTTATACTCTTAAATTTTCCCTCCAATTCATTGAAATTACAAGGCTTAAAATTTAAATGCGGGTCCGTGTTTCACCGCCAATAGTACCGGATATTCTAGTAAGTACCGGTTAACCGGGCTATTTTTCGCTTCTTTGTTTTTTCCAGTAATAGTAAAACGGAAGTCCCAGGGCCATCAGTCCAAGGCCCATGGCAGACTCGCGCGGGCGCTCCAATGCTGTTGAAAATAATAATATTCCAGCCCCCAAGAGGAACAGGATGGGGACAATCGGATATCCCAGCGTCCGGTAGGGGCGAACCAGGTCCGGGCGCTTCTTGCGGAGTACCAGGACGGCCGCCGCAGTCATACCGTATAATATCCAACTGGCAAAAATAACCAGATTGAATAAGTCGTCGTATTTGCCGGAAAGTACCAGCAGGCACGCCCACAAATTCAGTACGATAATTGACACTCCGGGGGTATGATGCCGCGGGTGTACGTGGCCGACGGCATGGAAGAAGTATCCATCACGGGCGGCGGCGTAGGGCACGCGGGCGCCCGAGAGGATGGAACCGTTTAATGCGGCGAAAATGCTGATCATGGCGGCGATGGACACCGCCGCCGCGCCGGGAGCCTGGAAGATCTTGCGCATCATTTCGGCGGCAACCCGCGTACTGCCGGCCACTTCCGAGGGCTTCAAGACGTGAAAGTACGCGGCATTGGCCAGCATATAAAGGGCAATTACGCACAACGTTCCGCCGATTAATGCGCGCGGCAAGTTCTTTTGCGGATCTTTAATTTCCGAGGAAACCATGCTGACATTGTTCCAGCCGTCATAGGCCCACAGCGCCGCCACCAGCGCCGCCATGAAGCCCGAAAAGGTGAGCGGCGCCACCGCGGCGGTTTCCGGCGCGTGCGCATGGCCCAGCGCCAAACCCGCCAGTATAATCGCCCCGATCAGCGCCACTTTCACCAACGTCGCCGCCACCTGGACATTGCCGCCCAGCTTCACCCCGTAATAATTCAGCCAACCTAGCGACAGAATCAGGGCGATGGCGAACAATTGTCCGTATTGGATTTCGAGTGGACCGCCATGGGGGCCGATGTTCAGCGGTACGGTATAAATCACGCCCTTTAGGGGCTCGAAAAAGGTGGTGAGGTAGAGAAAAAAACCCGTGGCCAGGGTGGCGATGGAGCCGCTTTTTGCCACCCACATCTGGGTCCAGCTATAGAGAAATCCCCATAGCGGCCCGTAGGCCTCGCGCAGGAAAGCGTATTCGCCTCCGGCCTCGGGCAACGCGGCGGCGAGTTCGGCATAACTCAGGGCTCCAGCCAGGGAAAGCAGTCCGCCAACCACCCATACGGCGAAGACGGCTTCCACCGTGCCAACCTTCTGGATCATGGTCTTCGGCACCAGAAAAATACCGCTGCCGATGACCGTGCCCACTACGATGGACGCCGCGGCCCAGGGTCCCAGGGCGCGCTTCAATTCGGTGCGGGGTGCTTTTTCCATTCGCGAATTATTCCTCGGGGTTGGCCTGATGGGACGGCAGACCCGGTAATTGGCCGCTGGGTTCGGGTACGCCTGTTGTCTCTAGCGGAAGCGCCTCCGGGCCCTGGAAGAGCGAGGTCAGCAGGCCGACCACGAAGGTGGTGACAGTCCCGATCAGCACGTACCACGTCCAGGCGATAGGGGTGTAGAAGTGGATGCCGATCACGATGCAGAGGCCCGAAGCCACCCCGGCGATGGCGGCGCCTTCGCGCGGCTTGCGGGTGAGCACGCCCAGCAGAAAGACGCCCAGCAGCGCACCCATTGGAATGGAGCCGATGGTGAGACCGGCCTCCAGCACAGATTTCGAATGGCGTGCCCAGATGGCTATCGTCAATAGCACCCCGCCCCAGGCGACGGTGGCCAGACGGGCAATCTTGAGCGCCGCTTTGTCGGTCACGTTTTTGGCGCGTGCGCGGTAGAAATCCACCACCGTAGTGGAAGCCAGCGAATTCAGCGCCGCGCTCAGGTTGGCCATGGCCGCCGCCAGAATAGCCGCGATGATCAGGCCGGCCAGCCCCGGCGGCAGACTGTTCCAGACAAATTCCGGATAAAGGCGGTCCTTCTGCGCCGGTGCGGTGAGGTGCAGATCGGCGTAATGCACGTAGAGCAGCACGCCGATCAACAGGAACAGGGTGAACTGCACCAGAATCACTACCCAGCTTGCCATTAGGGCGGTACGGCTCTGGCGCTCGTCGCGCGCGCTCAACAGCCGCTGCACCATGAGCTGGTCGGTGCCGTGGGTGGCCGTGGTCAGAAAGCAGCCGCCCGCGACGCCAGCCCAGAAACTGTACGTGCGCGAGAAGAATTCCATATCGAGCGCGAAGCGGAAATCGAAAATAGTGAATTTGTGAGCCGCGTCCGCGACTGCCGTCACGTGCTCCCAGCCACCGGGAATCTTGCCTAGAATGATGACGAAGCTGGCGATGGCGCCAACCACGTAGAGCGTCATCTGCACCACGTCGGTCCAGATCACCGCCGTCATGCCGCCTTCAAAAGTGTAGAAGAGAGTAAGCAGAACGATTACCACGATGGAAGCGATTTCGCCGGTGCCCAGCACAATCGAGATCACCAGCGAGATGGCGAATACGCGGACGCCTTCGGCCAGGGCGCGCGTAACCAGGAAGATAGAGGCGGTGAGCGTGCGGACGCGTTCGCCGAAGCGGCGCCGCATCAGTTCGTACGCGGTGAACATCTCGCCGCGGAAGTATTGCGGCAGAAAAAGCACCGAGATCACGATGCGGGCCAGCAGGTAGCCGAGGACGATCTGGAGGAATCCCAGGTTGCCGCCAAAGGCGAGCGCCGGCGTTCCGACAATGGTCAGAGTGCTGGTTTCCGCCGATACGATGGAAAGGCTGATGGCCCACCATGGCGCGGTGCGTCCGCCCAGGAAATAGTCCTTCAGGTTCTTCTGGCCGCTGCGGAAGCGGGCGCCGAAGGCCGTGATGGCGATCAGGTAGACGATGATAATTGACAGATCGAAATAGTGCATTGTTGGGAATCGACCTCCTAGCATAGCGTTCCGCGCGCCGCTAATACCGCCGGACGCCGGATTTTTTCGCTGCCGCGAAAACGTGACGCAATCCTTACTCTTCCGCGAACCGAGTGACGGCACTCGCAGCATACGCTGTAGTTTGGAGCAGTTTGGCAGGCGCCCCCGTGCGAGGGTTCATCTGCTATGATTTTGGATTCGGAACCAGGCGAAGGAAAACGGAGCCCAAGAGGTTGCGCCATGAAAATGGTTCGGCTATACTCCGCAAGTGTCCACCGGTGGCGGCTGGCTCGGTGGAATGCGCCCCGTTTGCGAGAATGGGCCGGCAGGCGCGTACGTTAAGTTAGAAGCGGAAAACAGGCAGGAGGCACACGTTGCATATTTTGAATCGGACCTACCATAGAGTCGCGGCCATCGCCATAATGGGCGCCGTGATTCTCACGGGAACTGCTCAGCTTGCCCAGGCGCAGGCTACCCAAGCGCCGGCTGCCCCAACGCCGGGGGCTCCACACGAGAAGAAGGTCAAAGACCAGGGCGAGTACGATATCTACAACCAGACCCTGAAAGATCAAGCCAATCCGGCGGCCTTGCTCAAGGACCTGGACACCTGGGCACAAAAATACCCCGAATCGGATTACAAGGACGACCGGCAGTATTACTACATCGCGGCCTACAACGGAACCAACCAGCCTGCCAAGGTCCTGGAGGTGGGGTCGCAATTGATGACGCGCGATCTGAAGACAGTCTACAGTGACCCCAAGGCGGGACCGCAGCAGATTTTGACGGTCCTCTACATGATGTCGGTGAATGTTCTGAAGCTGCCCACACCTTCCGCGGAACAGATGGCGTCAGGCGAGAAGGCGGCGCACGCGTTACAGGAGTTCGTGCCGAACTTCTTTACCGCTGCCAACAAGCCTGCCGGCGCCACCGATGCCGCGTGGACCGAGGGACGGACCACGATGGAAAAGGTGGCCAAGGACACGTTGATGTACATCGCGACTAAGCCCGGCGCCGACGCGATGAACCGGTACGCCACCAGCAAAGACGTAAAGGAATGCGCGGCTGGCGAAGCCGGCTATAAGAAAGCGTTGGAGCAGTTCCCGGAAAACGCTTTCATCGCCTACCAGTTGGGCAGGGCGTTGCGCTGCCAGCAGACGGCCGGCCCTGAGAAGGTACCGCAGGCGCTCTACGAATTTGCGCGCGCGGCGGCACTCGACCCGACGCTGGGTGGCACGATGGATGCCAAAGCGCTGAACAGCTACCTGGACAGCGCGTACAACTCGTTCCATGGGAGCTTGGAGGGGTTGGAGCAATTGAAGACGACGGCGAAGGCTTCGCCGCTTCCACCGGCCGATCTGAAGATTGAGAGCTCCTCGGTGATCGCCATGAAGAAGCAAGCCGAACTCGTGCAGAGCAATCCGCAACTGGCTCTCTGGATGGGGATTAAAGGCGCCCTGGCGGACACCAACGGCACGACGTATTTCGAGAATGAACTGAAGGATTCGGCAGTGCCACCGTTGAAGGGTACGCTGCTGGAAGGCAAGCCGGCCTGCAAGTCCAAGGAACTGCTGGTGGCGATTCCGTTCCCCGACCAGCAAGGCAATCCGGTGGCTGAAATCACCCTGAAGCTGGATGTGCCGCTGGCGGGCAAGCCCGAAACGGGCGGGACCATTCAGTGGACCGGGGTGCCGAAAGCGTTCACCAAGGACCCCTTCATGCTGACCATGGAGACGGAGAAGGCGAAGGTGGAAAACCTGAAGACCACCCCGTGCGGCGCGGCTGCGGTCAAGAAGGCGGCGCCGAGGAAGAAGAAGTAGTCCGGTACGGAGGGGGGCGGGCGGCAACGCCCGACCCCCGGTTCGAAGAGCGCTCCCTCAGGGTCGCGGCTCGGATTGGCGCATTGCGGATCAATCCAAGCAGCCGCCGCGAGGGAGCGCTCTTTTCGTAAGCGTTAGTGTTCTGAAACGATTTACGTGCGGCCGGCGCGGGCGGCGAAAGAAGTGGCCGCCGTGGGGGTCTTGGAGTTGTATAACAAAAGGCTGAACACGAAGCGCTCGACGAGGCTCATCGAATCGGCCTGCTTCAAATCGCCGAAAATACGCTGGAAGCTGTGCACTGAGGCGACGGCTCGCCCATACACCGGCGAGTGTCCCGCGATGGCCGCCGTGAGCAGCACCGCCAGGGCTCCGATGATGGTTGCCTTTCGTCTCACACCGATAAGACGGCGCGCCCCGGCAAAAAGTTAGCGGCTCGAGGGTCATTCACAAAACTTAACGTTGGCAGGCGATTTTGCCTCGTCTGCTACAATGAAAACACGGTTGGAGGGTTCGGCACGACATACCATGCCACTTTACGATTATCGATGTCACCATTGCGGTGAAACCTTCGAGGTCAGGCAGAAATTCGCGGATGCGCTCCTGACGGTGCACGAGGGCTGCGGCGGAGAACTGGAACGGTTGATTTCGCTTCCGGCGCTGCAATTCAAGGGAACCGGCTGGTACGTCACCGATTACGGCCGCAACGGCAAGAAGCCGCCCGCCAGCTCGAATGGGAATTCGGAGGCGAAATCCGATTCCCACGGCGAATCCAAGAGCGAGAGCAAAACCGAAAGCAAGACCGGCGCCAAGGCGGAAAGCAAATCGGAGAGCAAGTCCGAAACCAAGTCCGAGAACAAGCCTGCGCCCGCCCCGGCGTCCAGCAGCAAGTAGCCGCCCCGAAAAACACGGGTTCAGCAACGGCGCCAAATTCGCAAAAAGGACCGGTGTATTTCTTCGCGGCGCACGTGCCTCAGGCGGTTGCCGCGTTGGTTTTGAGGCTTACCTTCCGCATCCCATCCGCCCAGCGGTGCAGCATGCCCTCGCCACGGGTGGTGACCGACGCCTGAAAACTGCGCGCCTGCGT
>JANYJN010000531.1 GCA_025358475.1 Candidatus Solibacter sp. | reverse complement strand
CTCATGAGGCCTGCGGCGTCTCAACGAATGATGACAATACTGCCGGCAGATCGGGAAATCGCTCCCTCACAACCCATGACAAAATCCGTTGGCAGGCGCAAGCCCCTGCCCCACAAGAGCGCAACGCCCCGCGCACCACCGTGGGACAGACGCTTTCGTCTGTCGACAAAGCCATCCCAGCGATTGTTTCACCGCTCCCTGACGGTCGCCGCGGCTCCGATTGACTCAACGGCAACTCCAATCCGAGCCGCGACGGTGGGAGCGGTCCCCGGCCCAGGGTCTCATCCAAGCGACGCTCCGCCCACGCGCCCTTACTGCAACTTCCCGCGGGCGTCCACCGGCCACACCTCTTCCACCGTCTCGCCCCGCACGCCGTAGACTTTCTCGTGGAGGTTGACTGCGACGCAGATGTGGTTGGGGATCACGCGGACCCGGTCGCCCACGCCGAACGCCGCTTCGGCGTCGGCCAGGTCGATGAATCCGTGCTCTTCGTTCATTTTGTGGAAACGCGCTCCGGGGGCTTCCACAAGATGCCCGAACGTCACCTCGGAGCTGTTCGCCAGGCGGTCCGATGAGAACGTCTTGGAGCCGCCATCGATGATCATCTGTCCGGGGCGAGCGGTGGAAACCACGGTGGCGAGTACGGTGGCGGCGCAATCTTCCAGTGCGCAGGCGCCGCTGCGCATGGTGTTGAGGTCGTTGAACACGTAGGTGCCCGGGCGGATCTCGGTGAGTCCGTGGATTTCGTGGGAGTGGAACAGCGTCGGCGTGGACCCGCCGCTGACGATGCCGATCTCGATGCCGGTGGCGAGGAAATCGCCCAGGATGCCGCGCACCAGATCGGAGACTTGCGCCAGCGCGCGCCGGCCGGATTCATCCAGCGTCTTGATGTGGCCGGGATAAAAGGCGATGCCGGCGAAGCGCAGGTGGGGAAGTTTTTGGATTGCGCGCGCCAGTGCCAGCAGGGGCTCGCCCGCGCTGACGCCAACGCGTCCCAGGCCAACATCCACTTCGGCCAGCACGCCGATTTCCACCTGCGCCACGCGCGCCGCGTCGGACAGCTGGCGGGCGGCGCACGTGCTGTCCAGCGCCACCGTGACCCGCGTCTGGCGCGCCACCTGGGTGAGGCGCAGCAGTTTGGTATGGCCGACAATCGGGTAAGCCACCAGCAGATCGTCCGGCTCGGCGGCCAGCATGACTTCGGCTTCGGAGACTTTGGCGACGGTCAGCCCTACCGCGCCCATGGCAATCTGCCGTCGAGCCAGGCGCACCGATTTGTGGGTCTTCGTGTGCGGCCGCAAGCGCAGGCCGTGTTCCCGCGCGTAACCCGCAACGCGGGCCAGGTTGCGCTCTAAGATATCCAGATCCACCACCAGCGCCGGCGTGTCAATTTCCGAAACGTGCATGTAAATATCGTAGTAGATCGAGAGGATTTCTGGACCCGTTGACGCCCCCGCCTGTTCGGCCTTTGGAATCGAGGCCGCCCAGCCGGATGTGTTGGCCGAGGGGCGCAGCGTTGCGCCACGCGCTGGCTGATCAGCGCCACCTTGGGTGCCTCCGCCCCGTCGGTTTCCCTCATCAGACGGCCCGCCACCAGCGGCAGGTGCACCAGATCGAATTAGGCCGGGGGCCAGGGAGAGGGTAGCGCCCGGAACGCACTGCGCGACCATCACCAGGCTCTCCAGGTGCGGCAAAGCGATGGGCTTCTACAGCAGGGAATCGACCACGCTGAAGACGGCGGTGGCGGCGCCCATGCCGAGCGCCAGCGTGATTACCGCGGTGATCGCGAATCCCGGCGATTTGCGCAGTATGCGCTCGCCGTACCGGATGTCCTGCCACGGATTCCTGAAATCCAGTGCCCTCGATGAGACTACGTACGAAAGTCTGCCCTGATTCGAAAAGGTTACAGAGCCGAATGCCATCCTCACCAAAAAAAGGCCGGCCCCCGGGTTGGGGAGCCGGCCGGAATGCTCGGGATTATTGACGATTAGAAGTTGATCTTGGCTGCGAGTTGCACGCGGCGCGGGGCGCGATAGGAACTGATCACGCCGAACGTGCCGCTGGTGATATTGGTGCTGGAGATGCCGTTGGGTTCCACCAGATTGAGCGTGTTGAAGGTTTCCAGACGGAGCTGCAGCTTCGCCTTTCCCTCGCTCAGGAGGTTGAAATTCTTCATCAGGCTGGCGTCCAGGTTGCTGAAACCGGGTCCGCGGACCACGCCGCGGCCCGCATTGCCCGGACGGTTGGCGTATTGCGGTACGGCCGCGAAGCAGGCGGTGTTGAAATACGTGTTGGCGGCATTTAAGACACCGGCATAGGCATGCGGTGCATTGGCATTGGGATCGCAAATCATGTCGGGACGGGAAGTGGCCGCGCTGGAGCCAAGGATACCGAGGCCGGCCGGGTCCAGGTTGGAAGTGGTCACGGTGAGCGCCGCGCCCGTGTAGAAGGAGGCGAGGCCGGACACTTGCCAGCCACCCAATGCCAGTCCCAGAAGGCTGCGGCTGTTCTTCAAGATGGGGAGCGTATAGACGTAGTTGAGGCTCAACACGTGCTTGCGGTCGCCGGGGTAGGGGCCGTATTCGCCGTTATGCCAGTTGTAGCTGTTCTGCGGGGCGCTGCTGCGGTCGCTGCCGTTATCGGTGAGGTTTTTGGACCAGGTATAGGATGCATTGAACTGGCCCGCGCCGCGAAATGTCCTGCGGAACTGTGCCTGTAGCGAACTGTAGTTGGAATCGAACGCGGTCAACAGGGTATTGATGGCGTTGAACCCAAGATACGGCCGGACGGCGTTGATTCGCGGAGTGTCGGTGCTGGTGAAGATGGTGGGATTGGTGGCGGTGACCGTGTGTAGTCCGGCAGCCAGAGCCGCCCCCGGATACGCCTCGTTGATATCGACGATACCAAGCAGGTGCGTGCCCTTGGAACCGAAGTAGCCCACTTCCACAACCGTGTCCTTGCCCAGGCTCTGTTGGATGTTGAGGCTGAACTGCTGCACGTAGGGGATGTTGGCCGAGACCTGCGTCGCATGCAGCACCAGCGGCGAGGTGGACACGTTCTGCGTGCCGGAACCGATGTTGCTGAAGGATCCGTTGGAAAGAGAAATGCTCGACACATACGGCGGGTTGGCAAAGATATTCTGCTCATAGGTGCCGTACAGGCCCGAATCGTAATAGATGCCGTAGCCGGCTCGTACCGAAGTCTTACCTGTGCCGAAAGGGTCCCAGGCCAAGCCGACACGGGGAGCGAAGTTCCTATAGGTCTGGTTGCCGACGTGAGCGCCAAACGGCGATCCCTTGCCGCCCACGATGATGCCGTTCATGTTGGGGGTGTTGCCGGTGCCGGCGACGATGCTGCCATTGACCGGGTTAATCATGGGCGCGTTGGCGGCGCTGTAAGTGCCGGGGTTAAAGTTGTCGAGGAGGTTATTACTGTCCGTGGGCTGGCCGAAAAAACTCCAGCGCACGCCGGCGTAAACCGTCAGGTGCGGGGTCAGCTTGAAATCGTCCTGCGCGAAGGCTTCATGCTGCCAGGCCGAGAGATTGGGCGTGATATCGGTGGAAGGCATGGTGAAGGTGGCCACGTTGCCCAGCAGGAAGTTGGCAAAAGCTTGCTGGAAGGTGTTGGTTCCGGTGGGGGCGCCCGCATTAGAGAAGCTAAAGCTGCCTTGCTGGCCGGCGGCGTTTTCGGTCTTGTTGTAGCGGTTGGTGTTCCAGCCGAACTTGACGGTGTGGCGGCCCTTGATCCAGGTCACGTTGTCAAAGACGGTATAGTTGCGATTCTGTTCGTGGTAGGGGCCGTAGCCCAGGATGCCGGTGCCGCCGCTGATGGCCACCGTCGGGATGACGCCCTGGGTGTTGGCGAAGGGCTCGGCGGGGTTGACGTCCGGGCTATTGGCCTTGGTGGTCAATCCCACCGGTGTGGAGGCGATTCGGCTCTGCGAGAAGCTGAAGCCGGCTTCGTTCAACAGGTTCGGCCGCAGGGTGTTGACGGCGTGCACAACCACCACGCGTCCGGGCGAGTTGGTATTGGTGACGGCGCCGCCGGGAATGGCGTTGCCCTGGAAGAGGCCGCCTGGTTCCGTGGTGGGGATCTGGTCGATTTCAAACTTACCCCAGATGTTGAACTTCTCATTGAAAGAATGATCGAGGCGCGCGATGTACTGGTCGGAGTTGTAGAGATTGCGCTGCGCGAAGAACTGCGAAGTGGTCGCGGCCACGGAGTTGGTGGGGGAGAGCGACAGTTTGCTGTAGATGTCCTTGATATACGCCGCCGAATTGGCGTTGATGAGGTTGGCGGGTATCTGCGTGACCGAATCGGAGCCTGCCGGGCAAGCGCCAGCGGGGGTGGTGATGCAGACCGGCTGGCTGAAAGTGCCTTGCACCATGGCCGCGGTGGGCAGAGTGGGATTGAAATTAGTGTAAGTGATGATGCGGCGGTGTTCCTGGGAATAGAAGAAGAAAGTCTTGTTCTTGTCCTTATTGAACTTGCCGGGAATGTAGATAGGCCCGCCGATTGTGCCGCCGAAATCGTTCCAGCGCAGAGCCGGGGCCTTGGCTTTGCAGTTGGAGGTGAAGTTGGTGCTGCAATTGTTCAGCGGGTCGGTGCTATCTTTGGTGTTGACTTTGTTGGCGTTGCTGGAAAAGTTGTTGGCGGCCAGCGCATCGTTGCGGAAAAATTCGTAGACGCCGCCATGGAATTGGCTGCTGCCGCTCTTGGTGACCACGGAGATCTGCCCGCCGCCGGCACGGCCGGAGTCGGCCGTGTAGAGACTGCGCTCCACTTTGAACTCCGCGATCGCATCGATGCTGGGGAAGGTCATCAGCGTGAGGTTGCTGCCGCGATCCACGTTATCGGCGCCATCCACCGTCCAGTTGTTGGCGGAGTTGCGGTTGCCGTTGATGGAGTAGGGCAGGACGGCGGCGGTCCCGGAGGGCGCCGAGTTGCCGATGTAGAGTTCGTCGGTGGGGGCCGAAACCACGCCGGGCATGAGGGCAACCAACTGCTCGTAGTTGCGGGTGGCGATGGACAACTCGCGCACCTGCGTGCCGTCAATGGTGCTGGAGCTGGCGGCGGTACCCAGCTCGACGGCGAGGGCGGAGGCCTCGACGGTCACCACCTCGCTCATGGAGCCCACTTGAAGGGTGACGTTGATCTTCAGATCGTCGCTCACATTTAAGGTGATGCCGGTACGGGTCTCGGTCTTGAAGCCTTTGACCTCCACCTTAATGGAGTATTGGCCTACCGGAATTAAGGGCGCGGAGTAGCTGCCGGTAGGGTCGGTGGTGATGTTGCGGAGCACCTGGTTGCGGTCGGTATTGGTGACGGTGACCTTGGCGCCTGGCACCGTGGCGCCACTGGGGTCCAGAATGGTCCCGCCAATGGTGCCGGAAATGTCTTGTGCGATGAGCCCCGCCGTCAGACCGGCGATGAGCATAAATACGGATAAAAGCGACTTCATTTTGCCTCCCACATACATGATCTAGAGACCTCCTTGCAATTTGAGGAGATTATGTCATTCTAATCACTAGGATGTCAATGGTCGGCGCGCTCGATAAACACCTACCCCTGCCGCTCTATCACCAGCTTCAGTCCGTCCTGAAGGCTGAGATCGAATCGCGCAAGTGGCTGGTGGATGAGCAGCTCCCGAACGAAACCAAGATCGCCCAGCGCTTTGGAGTCGGTAAGATCACGGTCAGGCAGGCGCTGCAGAAACTGGCGGAGCTGGGCTACATCCGGAGGGAGCAGGGGCGCGGCACCTTTGTCGCGCGGCGCAAGTTCGACGAAGGCCCGCGTGAATTGACCAGCTTCACGGAGGAGATGCGCCGCCACGATCTGGCCTCCACATCCCGCATCCTGGGGCAGTCCGTCATGGAAGCGGATGCCAGGGTTTCCAATGCGCTCCTGCTGCCGCTCCACGCGCCCGTTTTTGTCCTGAAGCGCGTCCGCCTGGCCGCTGGCGAGCCGATGAGTGTCCAAACCGCCCACATCCCGGCCGCCTTTGTGCCGGGACTCCAGGTGACGGAAAATCTTTCGCTGTACTTGGTTTTGCAGACCCGCTACCAGTTGTATGCAGCCCGGGCCAGAGAAACCTACTTTGCCACGGTGGCCGAAGCGCCCGCGGTCGAATTGCTGGGCATCCCGGCCGGTTCGCCTGTTTTCTCGGTGGAACGCGTGACCCTGCTGCCCGACGAAAGGCCTTTTGAATTCGTCCAATCGGTGGTCAGGGGAGACCGCTACACCATCGTCCTGGACCTGGTAAAACCGGGCGCCGCGCCCGCGGATTCGCCGGCCAGCCCGCTCCGCCTGTTCCCAGGCGGTTCCGCCTGCGGGTTAGGCTGGGCGGGCTAACCGCAAATGCGTCGCGCACCCCTCTTGGCGCATCATAAAGATGTGAAGGAAGATATTGCGGAATCCAGGCAGCCGGTAATCCTCTTTGACGGCGTGTGCCACCTCTGCAACCGCTTCGTCCGGTTTGTCCTGTCGCGGGACCCTGCCAGTCACTTCGCATTCGCGCCGCTGCAATCTGAATTTGCGCGACAGCGTTTGGGGGCCGTCCATCTGGATAGCATCGTGTTGGCGGAGAGCGGCCAGGTGGTCTATGCCGAAATCGCGGTACTCCGCATCCTCTCGCGCTTGAACCGCCCGTGGCCGTGGCTGGCGCAAATGACCGGCTGGCTGCCTGGTCCCCTCCTCGCCTGGGGCTACCGGTTCGTGGCCCGACACCGCTACCGGCTCTTCGGACGCGATGAAATCTGCGCGCTTCCGCAACCCGGTTGGAAAGACCGGTTCCTCACATGAGCCACCTTGGCAATCATCGGCCCTGGCCCGTTCCCGATCGCCCGTGGGTGATGCGGATGCGCTGGTGCGATTTGCTTTTCGCGCACTGGCCGGTGGACGCGGCGGTCCTTCGCCGTTTGATTCCCGGCGGGCTGGAACTGGATCTGTTCGACGGGCGAGCGTACGTAGGCGCCGTTCCCTTCACCATGGAGGGAGTGTCGCCGCGCCTGTTGCCTGCTGTGCCAGGACTGCACAGATTTCCAGAACTCAATCTGCGGACTTATGTTACGGCCGGCGGTAAACCGGGCGTGTGGTTTTTCAGCCTCGATGCCGGTCAGCGGTTGGCCGTCCGGGTCGCCCGGCGCTTTTTTCACCTGCCCTATTTCGATGCGAAGTTTCAGATTGCCTACAGGGGCGATGCCGTAGAGTACTCCGCCGTACGCACGCATCCGGGCGCGCTGAAAGCGACGTTTGCCGCGAACTACCGGCCCACCGGTCCCGTGTACCACTCCGCACCGGGAAGCCTGGATTCCTGGCTTACCGAGCGCTACTGCCTCTACGCGGCAGATGGCGCGGGTCACCTATACCGCGGCGAAATCGATCACGACCGCTGGCCGCTGCAGCCCGCCGCGAACGAAGTACAGATCAATACCTTGGGCGATTGGTTGGGAATCGAGATGAAGGGCCCGCCCGCTACGCTGCATTTTGCCAAGTCGCTGGAGGTGCGGGCGTGGCTGATTGAGCGGGTGTAAGCTTTAACCCGCTTGCGCGCTAGTCCACCGCCACAGGAACGAACGGGCTGATCAGATTGTTCTCGCCATCGAACTCGCAATCCGTCGTCGCCTCGATCTCCAGCATCGCGTTCTTCTCCACTTCGGCACGCACGTTCTCGCTCACCGCTATGCGCGTCAGCTCCATCGTGTTGCGGATCCATCCGTAAGTCACCTCGTCCAGATCCAGCCGTCCCACGGTGGGAGCGATACGCTCCAGGCACTCCCGGTCGGTAGCGAAATGGATCGGCGTGCGGATCGCCGCCGGCGTGTTCGCGGTCAGCGAATTGATCCACGTCGGCTCCCAGTCGATGCGCTTCACCAGGCGCTCCGTCACCACGTCGGCCATGCCCATACCCACCGAGCTATTGTAAGTGTGCTCGCTCAGATTGCGCACGAAAATCCGCTGGAATTGCGGCGTATTGGGCCAAGGATTGTACTGGCCCTGAACGCCCCGGTTGGCCACCTTCGTGTCCATGCCCGCGCCCGAGATGTTCTTGCCAATCTCGTCCATGATCAGGATGTCCAGATCCATCGGGATGGTCGCCATCCAGCCCTTCACCAGCGCCAGGTTCTCCTCCTCGCGCGCTTCCATCGCTTCCACCGGCACGGCGTCGATCTTCGCCGTGTTGTGGTACGCGTCCTCCAGAATCGCCAGGCCACCCAGAATCTTGCCCGATTTCAACACCTGCCGGCCCACGCTGCGGATCACGTGCTCCAGACCCAGACGGTACGCGTACGCGTGATAACGCTGCGCGCCGGCCAATTTCCCCAGCCCGATGGCCATCATCTTGAACAGCCCGCTCTCAATCTTGCCGGCGAAATCGGTGTGCCACTTCACCCGGCCCACCAGCATCACCCCGTCCGCGTTGTAAGCCACCTTGTCCATGAAGGCTTCGATGCCGTCGGACGTCTTGCCCAGCGACACCACTTCCAACTGGCTGATCAGCGGGCAGCCCATCGTGGCCGCGGTGATTCCGTAGCTCGCTAGCACCTCTGCCTGGCCGGCGGCGTTGGCTGCCCCGTGACTTCCCATGGCGGGGAAGAGCAGCGGCTGCATGCCCTGTTCCTGGAAGTATTGAACCACCTGGTACACGATGGTGGCGATGTTGTGGATGCCGCGGCTGCCCACGCCGATGGCGACGCGTGCACCAGGCTTCAAGCGCCCGGCGAAATCGCTGGCGGCGAGTTGTGCCCGCACACTGGCGGGGACATCGACAATCTTGCGATCTGGAAACTTCTGGCGAACTACTAGCAGGCGGGGAAATTGCATGACTGACTTATTCTAGCTTAAGTAGGATAGGCCTCCTGGCCTGTCCTGCCGGTCTGAGGCCGAAATTTTGAACACAGAGACAGGCCAGGAGGCGTGTCCTACAGCCCCGCCTTCTTCCACAACTCGTCCACCCGCCGCTTCACATCGGCATCCATCGCGATCACGCCCGGCCACGGACGCGTGAACCCCTCGCCCGGCCACTTGCGCGTGGCGTCGATACCCATTTTCGACCCGTAATTCGCCAGACGGCTGGCATGATCCAGCGAATCCACCGGACCCATCACGAACTGTATGTCGCGCTCCGGGTCGATGTTGTTGAGCGCCTTCCACGCCACTTCGCTGTAATTCTGCACGTCCACGTCTTCATCCACCACCACGATCACCTTGGAGAACATCGCCTGCCCGGTTCCCCATATGGAGTGCATCACCTTGCGCGCGTGTCCCGGATAGCTCTTGCGCATGGAAACCAGAATCAGATTGTGGAATATGCCCTCCGGCGGCATGGCGATATCGCGCACCTCGGGCAGTTGCATACGCATCAGCGGCAGAAAGATGCGCTCGATCGCCTTGCCCATGTAGTAGTCCTCCATGGGCGGCGGGCCCACAATCGTGGTGGCGTAAATCGGCTCCTTGCGCTGGGTCACGCAGGTCACGTGAAACACCGGGAATTCATCGGCCAGCGAGTAGAAACCGGTGTGGTCGCCGAACGGTCCCTCCGTGCGCAACTCGCCCGCTTCCACATAGCCCTCAAGCACGATCTCGGCCTGCGCCGGTACTTCCAGGTCGCACGTCTGGCACTTCACCATTTCCACCGGACTCTGCCGCAGGAAGCCGGCGATCATCATCTCGTCGAGGTCCGGCGGCAGCGGCAGAATCGCCGAGTACATGGTGGCCGGGTCGGCCCCGATGGCCACTGCCACATCCATCCGCTTGCGCCCCTCCTGTTGCATCCGGCGATAGTGTTCCGCGCCCTGTTTGTGAGTCTGCCAGTGCATGCCCGTGGTGCGCTCGTCATACACCTGCATGCGGTACATGCCGCAGTTGCGCTTGCCCGTGTCGGGATTGCGAGAGAACACCAGCGGCAGCGTAATGAAGCGGCCGCCGTCCTCTGGCCAGCATTGCAGCACCGGATAATCCAGCAGCGAAAATCCGCCCGTGCGCACCACTTCCTGGCACGGTCCCTTGGACACGATCTTGGGAAAAAACGCGCCCATCTCGGCTAATTTGGGCAGCATTTTCAACTTGCCGATGAGCCCCTCGGGCATGCGCATCTCCAGGAACTCCACGATGCGCCGCGCCACTTCCTCCACCGACCCCACTTCCAGGGCGATCTCC
>JANYJN010000306.1 GCA_025358475.1 Candidatus Solibacter sp. | reverse complement strand
CCCCGCCTGATTCGCTACCATCGCTCTAATGCGCGAACTCTGGCTGATCCGCCATGGCGAAACCGAGTGGAGCCGTTCCGGCGCCCACACCGGCCTCTCCGATATTCCCCTGACCCCGGCCGGCCGCGATGAGGCCGCCGCTCTGGGCCGCTACCTGGAGGCTCGCCCGTTCGCTCTCGTCCTGGTCTCGCCCCTGGAGCGCGCCCGCGAAACCTGCCGTCTCGCCGGCTACCCGAACGCCCTGACGGATCCTGACCTACGCGAGTGGGATTACGGCGATTACGAAGGACTCACCACGCCGCAGATCCAGGCCGGCCGCCCGGCGTGGTCGCTGTGGACTGACGGCGTGCCCAACGGCGAAACCGCCGCCCAGGTGGCCGCCCGCGCCGAGAGAGCGATCGCCCGCACGCTGCCCGTCACGGGCGATGCCGCGCTCTTCGCCCACGGCCACATCCTGCGCATCCTGGCTGCCTGTTGGCTCGGCCTGCCGCCCGAAGACGGCAGCCTTTTCGCCCTCGGCACCGCCGCCGTTTCCACCCTCGGCTACGAACGCCGGACGCGCGTCATCACCCGTTGGAATCTTTCGCTTTCGGCATGACCAGGCCCACCCGGGACGGCTTGGCGCCTGGCTGCACCTTCATCACCTTGGCCACCAGTTGTAGCGCTTCCACCGGAGAAATTACGCGTGTCAGATTGTGCTGCGCATCGTGCCCGCTCAATACGGCCACCTTCGGAGAGGGCAGAAAAATCTCCATCACGCGCAATTTTTCGCCCGCGTTGGCGAACCACACCACCAGCTCTTCATCGTCCTTAAGCGCCTTCTGCAAGCCGTGAATCTGCCCGAAGATGATGGCGCCCACATTGTCCGCCTGCGCCGGCGCAGGTGCGGCGGCGGGCGCGTCCTGGGTGACCGAAAGGAACGCCTCCTTGGCCAGTTGCTTGGTTAGATCGACGAACGCCATTTGCTGTGATGCTAACACGGGTGCGTACCCCAATTTCCCCGGCTCCCATCGCGGGCTTTCCGCATCACAATAGACATATGCGCAGTTTCGACAGCCTCTCCGAACGCGAGATTCTCTCTCTCGCCGTTTCCCTGGAAGAAGAAGACGAACGCATCTACGGCGATTTCGCCGACGGGCTTCGCGAAAACTACCCCGCTACCGCCGACATGTTCGAAGGTATGCGCCAGGAGGAATCTGGCCACCGCCGCCGCCTCATCGAATTGCATCAGGCCCGCTTCGGCGATCACCTCCCCCTGATCCGCCGCCAGGACGTCAAGGGGTTCGTCAACCGCAAGCCGGTGTGGCTCATGCGTCCGCTGCCCCTCGAAATCGTCCGCCGCCAAGCCGCCTCCATGGAACTGGAGACGCGCAATTTCTATCTCAAGGCCGCCGCCCGCGCCACCGACGCCGGCATTCGCCAGTTGCTGGACGATCTGGCGCAGGAAGAGCGCGCTCACGAAGACCGCGCCGAAGCACTGGGCCGCGACAAACTCAGCCCCGGCGTGCGCCACACCGAGGATGAAACCAACCGCCGCCTCTTCGTCCTGCAGGTGGTGCAACCCGGCCTCGCCGGCCTGATGGATGGCTCCGTCTCCACCCTGGCGCCCGTCTTCGCCGCCGCCATCGCCACCCAGAAGCCGTACGACGCCTTCCTGGTCGGGCTCGCCGCCTCTATCGGCGCCGGCATCAGCATGGGCTTCGCCGAAGCCCTCTCCGACGATGGCAGCCTCACCGGCCGCGGCCACCCCTGGATGCGCGGCCTCATCTGCGGCCTCATGACCGCCCTCGGCGGCATTGGCCACACCCTGCCCTTCCTGCTCGCCGATTTCCACGTCGCCATGACCGCCGCCATCGCGGTCGTGCTGGTGGAACTCGGCATCATCACCTGGATCCGGCAGCGCTACATGGACACTCCCATTTGGTCGGCCGCCCTGCAGGTCGGCTTCGGCGGTGCGCTGGTGTTCGCCACCGGCATCCTGATAGGCAGTTCGTAGGCAGGGCGAAGAAATATCCTAAGTTTGAGCCGTGATGCCCACCATGCGCGCGATGTCGAGGGCGTTAGATTCCTCGGTAACCCCCGGCTTCAACAGGTAATCGAAATCCAGAGGACCGCCACCCTCGCGGCACCCCATGTGCACGTTGCACGCGCCCAGTTCCCCCTGCTCGGCCATCCCAGTCAGTGCCAGATCGTGGGTGGAGAGCGCGCCGATCGCCCCATGACCCGTCAGTGTCCGAACCACTGACTCCGCCACCACCCTTCGATCGCGCGAGTTGGTCCCGCTGAAGATTTCGTCGATCAGAAAAAGTACCGGCCGCTCCCCCCTCGCCAGTTCGATGGTCTGGCGCATACGCTCCACCTCGGCCAGAAACTTCGATTTTCCGTTCAGCAGGGAATCACCCACCGAAATCGATGCACAAATTGAGAAGCGCGAGAGCCGCAGACTGCGCGCGCGCACCGGCGCCCCCGCCAGCGCCAGCACCGCATTGACGCCGATGGCACGCAGCAAGGTGCTCTTCCCCGCCATGTTGGACCCGCTCACGATGTAGCACCGCGTCGTCCCATGCAACCTCACATCGTTTCGGACGCAGGCGTTCTCCGGCAACAGCGGGTGCCCCAGACCTTCCCCCTCGAACCGCGCGCCGTCCCCGGTGAATTCGGGATACGCATTCTCCGGGTGCTCGTACGCGTACCCAGCCAAAGCGTTCAAGGCTTCAAACTCCGCCCAGGCATCCAGCCAGTCCCCCATCGACGCCCGGTGCTTCTGCCTCCAGTGTTCCACCGCCATGCATACCTGCGTGGCCATCAGCAGCGCAATCGAAGGCAGGTAGAACCAGTCCTTGTTGCGCTGCTCCAACGTATGGATAAGGCGCTCCAGTGTGCGCACGGACTTCGCCGCGCCGCCGCGCCCCACGCGTTGCACCAACTCGTTCAGCGTGGGCGAGCGGAACGTCTGCCGGCCCATTAGGGCGAGACCCCGCCGGAATACGCCGATCTCCGAGCCCACCAGGCGGAGCCATTCGATGGCCGCCCTGGTCTGCTCTCGGCGCGCCAGACCGTAGACCGCGTGAAACCCGGCCAGCGCCGCTATCCACGGCAGTAGGCCGTCCCACGGGAGCGCGCGGTCGAAACCGGCCAGCACGAGCACCGCGAGCGAACTCGAAGTCAACAGGGCGAGGAGGCGCGCGGGGGCGCGGTACGGCGCCGCCGGGGAATCCAGCCACCCGCCGAAGGTTTCCCGTGTGGCCCCTTCGAATTCGTATTCGCCGAGCAGCGCAATCTCCTCGCGCAGGCGGGAGCGTGCGGTCAATTCCTGTATGGCTTCCTGCCGGGCCAGGGTCTCGCTCCCGGCGGGCGATTCCAGTAGCCAACTGGCCAGCCGGCGCCGTCCCATCTCCGTCCTGGTAGTACACAGAAGTTCAAACAGCGAGCCCTTGCCAAACAGATTCAGGTCTCTGGCGAACACATGATCGGGGTCGCTGAACTCCTCGCCGACAACGCCAGTTCCCGCCCAGGTCCCTTCGAGGCGTGCCACGCCCCGGCGATACCAGCTCGCCAGCCGTGAGAACCCGCGCGCAGCCGTGCGATGGCGCAGGTACTTCCGCATCGAAACCGCAGCCACCGGCAGCACGAGCGGCGGATACCACACCGGCACCGTGCGCCGCGCCATCGCCAGCCATCCCATGGCAAGAAAGAGAAATGCGGCCGCCACCACCAGCACGCCGGCGATCGATTGGCCGCTCCGCGCATCGGCCAGCCTAGCCTCCAGTTCCGCTAGTCTCTCCGCGTACTCAACCGCTACCGCGTCGCTTGCCATGAAACAATCTTAGGGGATGTGGCGCGCTGTGACCGGTCTTGGGATCGCGCGGCTGAGAAACACGGTGCGGGCTCTACTCGTAAGGGATCTCGACCTCGGTATAGCTGCCCGGGGTGGCCGCGCTCACCGCTGCGATAACCTGAGCCACGTGGTGTCTGATGAGACTCCATTGCCCCTGACCCAACACCACAATCGCAATCTTGCGGCCTGAAAGATTCTGCTGATAGCCGAGATTCTTGTCCGTCGTAACCAACACATCGAAACCCGCGGCCTCGGCTTCATTGAGCAGGTCGCCGTTTTCCAATTCTTGCCATCCACGCGCGCGGGCTTCCGTGACCATGTGGCGATCAATCAGGAAGCGGGCGAGAGTTCGCGGTGTCCCGTTGTCGAATAGAACCAGCATCACCGGCGATGGGCTGGCGCTTCCGCGCTGTGCGCGGCAAATTGCAGGACGGCTTGAACCTGCTCACGCGTAACCCCGAATTCCTCCACCAGCTCGTCAACGCTCATATCCTGAAGGTTCTCGAACACCGTCGAAACCGGCATGCGGGTGTTCTTAAAGACCCATGCGCCGCTCCGCTTGCCGGGGCTACTCTCCACAGCTGGGCATTGTGACCAGTCGAGAGTTGGCGTTACCATAATCTGCGCTCCCTGCTCTTAGAATACCGTTACTCGGCTGCGCCGGTGGCGTGGTGACCGCACAGAGGCGCGGCGGACCGAGCGGTGCCCACATTCCTCCGGCGGCGTTGGGTTGGCAACGCCACATCACGCAGCGCAGCTAGCCCGCTCTTGTACTAAGCTAAGACCATGCGTTGGGTTTCCTTGACACTTGCATTTGCCATCGTGTGCGCCCCTCTCCTGGCGGCGGACACAAACAAAAAGACAGCGGAGCGGTTGGACGATTCCGCCAGCCTCTTCTCCGAAATCATGGGCACGCCGGACCGGGCGATTCCGCAGGATCTCCTCGAAAAGGCGCAGTGCGTGGTTCTCGTCCCCGAACTCAAGAAGGCGGCCTTTGGTGTCGGTGCGAAGTACGGCCGCGGTTTCGCGGTCTGCCGCGGTGCCGGCGGCACCGGATGGGGTCCGCCCGCCGCCATCCGCATTGAAGGCGGCAGCATCGGCTTTCAGATTGGCGTCTCCTCGACGGATGTAGTGATGCTCATCATGAACCATCGCGGCATGCGGAGACTAAGCTCCAGCAAGTTTACGATCGGCGCCGATGCCAGCGCGGCGGCCGGTCCCGTGGGCCGCAATATAGCCGCCCAGACCGACGCGTTCGTGAGCGCCGAGATCCTCTCGTGGTCGCGATCCAAGGGCTTGTTCGCCGGCGTCTCCATCGATGGCGCCACCCTGCGCAACGATTTGGACGAGAACCAGATTCTCTACGGGCAGCGCTGGACCAGCAAGCAAATCCTGGGAAGCGGAGCAAAAATTCCGGAAGTGGCGTCTAAGCTGATAGCCGTCCTGAACAAATACTCCATGCGCGCCCGGAAGTAGCCTTCCACCGCTCTGCCCCTTGGGCCTCGCGCGTCCATCCGGTCAGCGCGTTACGCGAAGAATGACGGCTGACACGGATGCACGGCGGGCTTCATCTTACCAACCCTGTAGTTTCATGAGTGTACGGGCTGACGCGTGAGACACAATGTCCTCACCCGCAGCTTACGGGACATTCTGTCTCATGGTGTAGCGCGGGGCCAGGTGACCGCAAAAGATTTCCGCCTGTGGCTGGAGGAAGTTTCCGATTCCATTTTGCCGGTCCGCTTTCGAGGTTCAGCAGCGCTCGTTTTTGTGGTCCACCTTCAAAGCCGTGCCGGGGTCATCCCGGCAGGTCACTGCCCGGTGGAAAGCAAACCTGATCCGCAGCAGGCTTTCCCGCCGTGGAGGAACTTCGCGAAAGCCGTATCCGGCCCCGTGATGTGCTGCTCGGTCCAAAGCCGCGCGAAGAGCATCAGCGCATTGCAGAGCTGCACGCCGCCCGAGCCCAGACCGTCCCGAAGCCCGGTCATCTGCGCGATGAGTTTCCGGTGCTGATCGGCATGCAGCGTCAACCCGGGGAAGCTGCTGGAACGCATCAGGCCTTCTTCCGATTCAAAATGGAGCTGGAAGGCTTCAATCAACTGCGTCATGCGTAGTTCGAGTTCGGCGCGCGAGGCCCCGGCGTCCACCGCGGCTGAGTATTCGTTTGCCTGAGAAATCAGCACCCGATGCTCGTCGTCTATTTGCGGTACGGACAGCAGCAAGTGGTCAATCGATATGTTTTGTGTCATGTCGCCTTACCGGGTCGGAAGGTAACCCCGAACCGTGACGACGATTCTAGGAGTACTCGTACAGGCATGCAATATTACCGAACGTTAGCCGAATTGCGCTATACCGGCATGCCCACCCGCCATAGCAGGTACCCGATGGCCTGCTTCACATAGTTCCACCGCTCGTGCAGCGGCGCCGGATTGAGTTCTTTTCGCGGCGATCCGTACACCTTCAGCCCGCGGGATTGCAGCATCCTTTTCACCCGGTAGATGTGGTACCCGTCACTCACCACAATCACCGAGCGCAGCCCCATCCGCCGCATGATCTCAGCCGCCATGGCGGTGGATTGCACCGTGCTCTCGCCCTCGTTCTCCACAATGATCGCGTCGCCCGGCACGCCGTGGCTGGTCAGGTAAGAGCGCCCCACGCCGCCCTCCGTGAACACCGGGTCTCCGCCCGGACCGCCCGTCGTCAGGATGCGCGGAGCCAGCCTGCGACGGTACAGCTCCAGCGCGTGGTCCAGGCGCGCGCGCAAAACCGGCGAGGGCCGCCCGCGATATTCCGCCGCGCCCAGCACCAGGATCACGTCCGCCGGTCGCGCCTCCTCGCGCGTGCTCTGCTGCCCGATGCGCACGGAGAGGAGTACGATCATGACCAGCAGACTGATGAGCGTCAGCGCGGTCGCCGTCCATAAGGCCTTTTTCATCTGCGCTATGCTGACTGTTGCAAGAATCATTATTGCAGACCGATGTTGACCCCGGAGACAATTACAAGTGCCGCCAACCCGTTGCTGAAGGAGGTGCGCCGCGCCGTGGCGCGCGGTTCACTCACCGAAGGGGGGTGGTGCGTGGCGGAGACTTTCCACCTGCTCGAAGAGGCGCTGCGTAGCGGGAGCCAAGTCCATACCGTGCTCGCCGCCGAAAGCGCGCGCGCCGCTGTCGTCGCCCAGGGACGGCGTTTGGCGGGCGTGAAAGTGGCCGTGCTGCCGGACGCGCTGTTCGCCGGAATTGCCGCTACTGAAACCAGCCAGGGCGTGATGGCGCTGGTCCAGCCGCGCCTATGGACGATGGAACAACTGCTCCCGGGTCCGCCCGGCGCGGCCCTGGTGGTGGTGTTGGACGGACTTCAGGATCCCGGGAACGCCGGCGCCATCGTGCGCGCCGCCGAGGCCTTCGGCTCTACCGGCGTCCTGTTCCTCAAGGGCACGGTGAGTCCCCATAATCCCAAGACGCTGCGCGCTTCGGCGGGTTCGCTGTTTCGCGTTCCTTACCTGCACGGCATCGAATCCGCGGCCGCCCTAGCCGCGCTGCGGGGGAACCATATCGCCCTGTTTGCCGCCATGCCCGCCGCCGCCGCTACATCGGTGGGCCGGTTGGCGGCCACAGACCTTACCGGCCGCTGCGCCTTGATCGTCGGCAACGAGGCCCATGGCGTCTCCGCGCTCTGGCGCGCCGCCGCGGCGCCTGTCTCCATCCCCACCGTGGGCGTGGAATCGTTGAACGCCGCCCTCGCCGCCGGCATTCTACTCTACGAGGCGCGCCGCCAAAGGATGTTGCGCCCGTGAGCCTCTTCGATTCCACTCCGCCCGAGTCGCCCGATTCGCCCGAGTCGCCCGGCAGCCCGCGGCCGCTGGCCGAACGCATGCGCCCGCACAGCCTGGAAGACTACATCGGACAGGATCACATTCTGGGCCCTGGCAAACCGCTGCGCCGCCAGATTGAACGCGACCAGTTGACCTCCATCATCCTCTGGGGACCGCCCGGCGTGGGCAAGACCACGCTCGCCCATCTGGTCGCCCGCGCCACGCGTTGCGAGTTCATTCCGTTCAGCGCCGTGCTCAGTGGCATCAAGGAAATCAAGGCCGTGATGGCGGATGCCGAGCGCCTGCGCCGTGTGGGCCGCCGCACCATTCTCTTCGTGGATGAAATTCACCGCTTCAACAAGGCCCAGCAGGACGCCTTCCTGCCCTACGTGGAACGCGGCGACATCATCCTGATCGGCGCCACCACGGAGAACCCGTCGTTCGAAATCATCGCGGCGCTGCTTTCCCGGTCGCGCGTGTACGCCCTGCGCGCGCTCACCGTCCCGGAGATTGTCACCCTGCTGAAACGCGCGCTGCCCTTGGTCAACCTGCGCGCCACCGATGAACTGCTGGAGCAGATCGGCATCTACTCCAATGGCGACGGGCGTCAGGCGTACAACACGCTGGAAGCCGCCGCCGCCGCGTCGCCCGGTGGCGCACTCACCGAGGCGGCCTTGCAGGACGCCATGCAGCGCAAGGTGCTGCTCTACGACAAGGGCGGGGAAGAGCATTTCAACCTGGTTTCCGCGCTGCACAAATCCGTGCGGTCGAGCGACCCGGACGCCGCCCTCTACTGGCTGACGCGCATGCTGGAAGCCGGCGAGGATCGCCTCTACATCGCGCGCCGCCTGGTCCGCATGGCCATCGAAGATATCGGCTTGGCCGATCCGCGCGCGCTCGAACAGTGCATCGCCGTCAAAGAGGCGGTACACTTCCTGGGCATTCCCGAAGGCGATCTGGCACTCGCGCAGGCGGCCATCTATCTCTCGGTCGCGCCCAAGAGCGACGCCGCCTATCGCGCCCTGAGCGCCGTCAAGGACGACGTGGAGAAGACCATCGCCGAACCGGTCCCCATGCAACTGCGCAACGCGTCCACCAAATCCATGAAGGCGTGGGGCTACGGCGAGGGCTACCAGCACGCGCACAAACTCGAAAACGCCATCCCCGATATGGAGTGCCTGCCGCCATCGCTGGCCGGCCGGCAGTATTACTTCCCTACCGATCGCGGCATCGAAAAGCGAATTCGCGAGCGATTGGGAGAGATCCGGAAGCTGCGCGGGGCGGGGGAGTAGGGCGTTCCCTGGTTTGCGCCGCGCGGATGTCCGGCGCAGAACGCTGTCGGCCGATCACTTCTTATTCAACTTCAAATTGATGACGGCGCTCTTGCGGGAATCGAAGGAGCTGAGGGTCTTGGGGCCGCTCGAAGCGCCCTGGAAGTCGGCCTTGAGTTCGTAGTCCACGTCGGGGCTCAACTCGAAAAAGCGATACGTGCCATCTTGCAAGGTAATGAAGGAGCGGACTTGCAGCGTCTTCATGTTCTTGACCTGCACGACGGCGCCTGCCACGGCGCTTTCGTCCGGATTGGAAACCGAACCCTGTACACTACGGGTCGCGCTGCTTTTTTGGGCAAAACCCACCGGTGCGCAGACCAGAAGCAGGAGCATCAGCACCCAACCCGTTACTGTTCGTCTCATAAGATCCTCCTAATGATTTGGATGCGGGGAAGCGGAAATTGGTTCCCGGCGCGGCAGCGGGCTATTTCCAGTCCTCGTCGACATCCTCCTCCTCCTCCTCTTCATCGGTTAAAGCGTCTTCATCATCGTCGTCTTCATCTTCGTCGTCGTCTTCTTCCTCGGCCGATTCCAGTTCCAGCGGGGCGGTCCCAAGCACTTTGAGAGCGGCGCCACACTCATCACAACTGATGGTGTCGCCTTCGTCCACATCTTCTTCATCGACGTCGATACTACCTTGGCATTTCGGACATGTGACCATCTCAAATCCTCCCGAATACTTACTGTTATACGATAGACAGCGGCGATTGCAACTGCAAAGTTCGAGCGGGGGGTCTATTTGGCGGCCTGCTTCGCCAACCGGCGCCGCGTGGTAGCCGGAACCATCCCCTTCAACCGAAGATACATGAAAAGTTGGGCCCGATGGGTCAATTCGTGCTCCTTGACGAACTGCACCATTTCGAGGCGCGTCACCCGCTGCCCGTCGAAGCGGGTCATCATCCCGGCGAAAAACTCGGGCGTCTCCGCCGCTAGCTGTTCCGTGCGCTGCGCCACGGATTCCCGCAGGGCGTTTGCCAGTTCCGTGGCGCCGGCATCGGCGGGCAGCGCGCGCAGGTGGGTTTTCAGGCGCTCGCGGAAATTGCCGGCGGTCAGGTCCTCGTCACCGGACAGCAGCAGCCCGATGAGGCCGTCGCTCGAGTCCAGAACGTGGCGCGCGATTTCCCGGAAGGTGGACACTTCGGCTGTCGGCCGGTAATCCAACTCGCCCGCCGGGAAATCTTCCACTGCGGCGGCAGTGTCCTGGCGGATGGCTCGCCAGGAATCCAGAACTTGCTCCACTCGGACCATGACCACATTGTACCCAGGCTGCTCCCTGCGCAACGGGGGCCCCGCCTACTATAATGAAAAGTACCCATGCACCAGAAACGGAACGAGAGGGTCGTCGATTCAAATCCACAGGAGACTGCCGAGTGGGTTGAGTCCCTGGAACAGGTGCTCGACCAAGCCGGTCCGGGCCGCGCGGCTTTCCTGCTGGAGCACCTCAACGAACGCGCGCGCGCCTCTGGCGCCGAAGTTCCGGTCCAGTTCAACACCCCTTACACCAACACCATTCGCCCGGAAGACGAAGCCCCCTATCCTGGCGATCGCGCCATGGAGCGCCGCATCAAGAGCCTGATTCGCTGGAACGCCATGGCCATGGTGGTGCGCCAGAACAAGTACGATGCCGGCATCGGCGGTCATATTTCCACCTACGCCTCGCTGGCCACCCTGCTCGAAGTCGGCTTCAACCATTTTTTCCACGCCAGCTACGGCGATCAACCGGGCGACCTGATCTATTTTCAGGGCCATGCCTCTCCGGGCGTTTATGGGCGCGCCTTCCTGGAAGGCCGCCTCAGCGAAGACCAACTGAAGAATTTTCGCCACGAGCTGCGCGGCACGCCCGGCCTTCCCTCCTACCCGCACCCGTGGCTGATGCCCGATTTCTGGAGTTTCCCCACCGTCAGCATGGGCCTGGGGCCCATCAACGCCATTTACCAGGCGCGTTTCCTGCGCTACCTGGAGAACCGCGGCATCCTCCCGGAAACGCCGCGCCACGTGTGGGCCTACCTGGGCGACGGTGAGATGGACGAGCCCGAATCCATGGGCTCCATCACCCTGGCCTCGCGCGAAAAGCTGGATAACCTCACCTTCGTCATCAACTGCAACTTGCAGCGGCTGGACGGCCCGGTACGCGGCAACGGCAAGGTGATTCAGGAGCTGGAAGCCGCCTTCCGTGGCGCCGGCTGGAATGTGATCAAGGTGATTTGGGGAAGCGACTGGGATCCGTTGCTGGAGCGCGATACCACCGGACTGCTGCAGAAACGCATGGACGAAGTGGTGGATGGCGAGTTCCAGACGTATGTGACCAAGGACGGCGCCTATATCCGGCAGCATTTCTTCGGCAAGTA
>JANYJN010000304.1 GCA_025358475.1 Candidatus Solibacter sp. | reverse complement strand
CCGGACCGGGATTGCCTGGACGCAACCTGCGTCTATGCCGGCTTTACCCATCGCCGCCGCATCGTTTTTGTGAAGCCCGCCACGGTCGTCGTGTTGGACACCGTTGACGGCCCATCAGGCGAGCACACATTAGAGCAGTTCTGGCATCTGGACTCGGCAGAAGATGCCGCCCGCTTCAGCTTTAGTGCCCCAGTTGAGGTGGTGGCGGCCTGGCGCTCGCGCGCCTTGTGCAGCCGGGAACCCGCGACGGCGCTTTGCATCACAGTGCGCGGTCCGCTGCCGGCGCACCTGGCAGCGGTGCTGGATCTCTCGGAGTCCCCGGCGAGCGGCCCGCTGGAGATTCGCACCGAGGGGGACGCGATCCTGGTGGGACGGACCCCGTGGTCTCCCTCCGATCCCTTGATCCGGCTTTCCGACAGTGAGTTCGGCGGCAAGTAGGGAAAACCCGCAAACGATGGCGGCTACACGCTGCTCAGTACGCTACACGCTGCTCAGTACGATGCGGTGTACCTTCAAGAGAAGTTCCACCTCCTGTCGCGGCAAGTCCAAGGAGGCGGCGATCTGTTCGGCCCCCTCGCCGCGCCGGTGCATGCGTAACGCGTGGGAGCGTTTGCTCAGGTTGAGCCCGGGCTTTGGGAGTCCGGGCGGCTGTGCCACCGGCGGGTGATTCTGCAAATCGTGGAGCTGGGCGGCCAGCGCCTCCAAACTGTCACGGACTGACTGGAGCCCGGCGTCGCCCTCCAATTGCTTGCCGCTGCCGCGAGCGTTCATCTCGCGCAGCAGGCAATAGGCGCGATGGACCGCGAACAGGCTGACCGCCGTGGCGCAGAGGATCAGTCCACACAGGACACTCAGGGGAAGAAGCAGTGCGTTCATCGTACGCTCCGCAGCCGATCCGTCCGGCTGACGATCTGTTGGATACGTACGCCGTAGTTACCCTCCACCACGACCACTTCGCCACGCGCGATGAGACAGTGATTGACCAGCACCTCCACCGGTTCGTTGACACCCCGGTTCAATTCCACGATGCTGCCTGTGGTCAGCTTCAGGACATCTTTCATCGAAATCTCCGTCTTACCGAATGACACACTCACTGGCAATTCGACATCCAGTAACAGGTCCATGGTTGGCGGGATTTCGCTGCGGTGGGGGTGGGCCGGTTCGCCACCGGCATCCGTGTGAGAGGCGTGCGCTTCCACCGTGTCGCCGCCTGCCGGGTGCGCGATGAGGTCCATCAACTTGGGGCTGAAGCCGATCCAAAGCGGAGACTGAGGCGTGCCGCCGAAGGTTAGCGAAAGCGAGGCCGCGGTTTCCGGGTTCGTCTCCGGTGCGCGCTCCGCGCCGGCCTCGCACGTCACCTCGCGACCCAGCACGCCGCCAATCGAACGGGCCAGACTGGAGAGCGATTGGCCTAGAATTTCTAACCAAGTGTTTCGAGCTTCGTTGGTTTCGACGGTTTCGAGGCCAGCGGCTTTCAGCGTCAGGGTGCCGACATACTCCCAGGTGCTACGGGGCGTGGCCACCCAGACCGTCGCGCCCGCGCCCAGTTGGAAAGACTGCTCCCACCACAACAGGTCTGGCTCGGCGGGCGGCGCGGCAGCCGCCTCCCAGGGCACCTCAGGCTTCTGGTCGGCCATGGAGGCGACTACATCGGCCAAGCCCGCCGCCCAGTGATCGAGCAGGCCGCGGATCTGCTCCGTCATCTGGTTACGGTCTTCGCTCATGCCCCGACCATCCCCCGCGTACACGGCCATTGTTCGGCCAACTGGCCGCGCAGTCGCAAGATGGCTTGCGACTTCAACTGCGAGATGCGCGACTCATGCAGGTTCACCACCTGGGCAATCTCGCGAAGCGTCAATTCCTCGTGGTAGTAGAGGCTGAGCACGGTTTTTTCGATTGCCGGCATGAGCGCAATGTTCGACGCCAGCAGCTTCTCCAGTTCGGCCCGTTCCAGCAGCACGGAAGGGAGGTTTTCGCCGGTGTCGGGCAGGTAGTGGAGCAGGTCCTTGCCCTGGTCGCTGCCGGCATACTCAAGGCTGGCCAGATTAAGCCCTCTGATCTCCACCAGCCACTCGTGATACTTTTCGAGGGGGATTTCGAGTTCAGCGGCGATATCCTCCTCCGTTGGCGGGCACTGCAAACGCTGCTCGGCGACGGCGATGGCCGCTTCGATCTGTTTGGATTTACGGCGCTTCTGGCGCGGTGCCCAGTCCAAGCCGCGCAGGCTGTCCAGAATGGCTCCGCGGATCTTGTACTCGGCGTAGGTTTTCAATTTGACGTTGTGGACGGGGTCGAAATGGTCGATCGCCGAAATCAACCCGAGCACACCGGTGGAAACCAGGTCGTCGATGCTGATGCTATCCGGCAGACGCGCCTGGATCCGCCGGGCGATCAGCCGCACCTGTGGCAGGTGTTCCAGAATGAGGCGCTCGCGCTCATCGTCGGTCATTTCACCAGACACCGTGTAACCGTGCATATTCTTTCACCCATCACCTGTTACCTTTTTTTAAGCGGCCGACCGCGCCCTGCCGGCGGCGCCTGGCAAGACCATCTCCAGTACGCGCTCGGGGCTGGCGGCTTCGAGATCCTCGGGAATGCGCTGGCCCGCGGCGAAGAAGGACAACGGTTTGCCGGAGCGAGCCGCTTCGCTGAAGATCGGCCCGTAGCACCTGGTTTCATCGAGTTTCGTGAACAGCAGATGCTGCGGCCGTAAGATTTCGAAAGCATCCACCATGCGTGAAAGGTCGGCCGCCTTCATGGAAGCCGGGAGCACGAGGTGGGTGTCGATATCGACCCGCGTGGCCAGAAAGTGCGCCAGACTTTCGGAATCCTGCAGGTCGCCGTAGGCCAACCCCGGGGTATCGATGAAGATCAGTTCCTTACCGCGGTTTTCCTCGATGGTTTGGGCCAGTGACGATACCGTCTCCAGCAACTGAAAGCCGACGCCGAGGATCGCGGCATAGGAGCGCAGTTGATCGGCGGCGGCGACGCGGTGCGTATCCATGGACAGCAGCAGGACAGGCCGGCGAGCGGCCAGACCGTAGTTCACCGCCAGTTTGACCAGGGTAGTGGTCTTGCCAGATCCGGGAGGCCCCACCAGAGCCACGATGCGCGGTAGTGCGGGGCTGCGGCCCAACGTCGCTTCGGTTGTGAAGCGGCTGGAGATTTCCTCCGCAAGCGCCCGCTGGAAGGCCGAGGCGTCCGTCTTCGACGTGGCCCGCCCGGGCGGAAGACGGGGGCCGTTCAAGCGGTCTCCCGCGGCCTGCACAATCTCGCGGGCCAACTCCGCCGGCAGTTCCGCAGCGGTGAGCGTGGCATAGGCGTCGGACTGGTCCTGCGAGACGCCGATCCACTGTGCCGGCGCGTAGGCCGTGCGGGTGATCGCGTGCCGCATCCCTGCCAACTCTTTCTTGAGTTCGGCGACCTCCGTGGAAAGCCGGTCGTTCAGGTTCGCCTGGGGAAGTGGAATGGGTTCGTTTCGCTCGCCCGGAAGTTTCAGCGAGGCTTCCGCCGCCGCCTCGGCGGGTCCGACGTTGGCAAACACCACTTCGTACTCGCCGAGATGGCGAACCTCCGGCGGCGCTTTGCGGCTGTTCACCAGCATCGCGTCCGGCCCCATCTCTTGACGCGCGGCAGCCATCGCGTCCTCCACGGTGCGGGAATAGTAGGATTTAATCTTCATCTCGTTCTCCGGCCGCGTACCAGCGGACGCTACACGTGGAATCTATCGGCAGACTTGCGTAATCTCTGTAGGCGGCTATTGAAGATTGCCCAGCGATTGCACCCGCAAACCGGGTGGTACTTCGTTATGGGCCAGGAAAAAGAGGTTGGGCAGGGTGGGTTCGCCGAGTTGACGCAGGAAATAGCGGGCGCCGCTGGACGTGATCGCCACAACCGGCGTCTCCGGCGATTGGACGCGGGCGGAAATGCGATTGAGGATGTCACGAATCTGTTGCGGTGGAAGGGAAATGTGACTGTTCTGCTCGCCGTGTTCGACGGCGGATTCCACCGCCTGCTCGATCGACGGATCGACGAACCAGGCAGGCAGGTCGCCCGCCCGGTTCAGATACGGCTTGACCACCGCGCGGCGGATGGACTGCCGCACATACTCGGTCAGCAGCACGGGATTGCGGGTGGAACCGCCCGCCTCGCCGAGCGCCTCCAGAATAGAGACCGCGTCGCGAATCGATACCCGCTCGCGCAACAGGTTCTGCAGCACGCGCTGCACGGTGGAGAGGGGCAGCAACTTAGGAACCACATCCTCGACCACCTTCGGGTGCTCCACGGCCACCCGGTCCAGCAGGCGCTTGGCATCCTGCCGCGAAAACAGTTCGTGGGCGTAGCGGCGAATCAACTCGGAAAGGTGAGTGCCTAGCACGCTCACGGTGTCCACCACGGTGTAGCCGGAATGCCGGGCGCGTTCGGCACGGTCGGCCGGAATCCAGAAGGCATTCATCCCGAATGCCGGATCCCGCGTGGCCTGGCCTTCCATGGGCGCGCTGGCGGCGCTGGTGGGAATCGCCAGCTCGCAGCCCTGCGGCAGTTCGTACCGCGAAACCTCCACGCCTTTCAACGAAATCACGTACTCCCGGCTGCGCAGCGAGAGGTTATCGGTCACGCGAACCGGGGCCAACAGGTACCCCAGGTCGCCAGCCAATTGCCGGCGGATGGCGGAGATGCGGCGCAATAACGGCGACTCCTGCGCGCCTTCCACCAACCCGATCAGCCCCAACCCCACTTCGATGGCCAGCGGTTCCACCCTCAGCAGCGCTTCCACGTTGTCCTTGGCGCTGGCGGGTTTTCCGGCGTCTTCAGCGGGCGCGG
>JANYJN010000525.1 GCA_025358475.1 Candidatus Solibacter sp. | reverse complement strand
GACACCATTGCTTACGGCCTCCACTCCGGTCATGGCCGTGCACCCGCTGGCAAACGCGCGGAGCAGCAGCCAAATGCCCAGGGCTCCGGCGGTCCCCATCAAGTGGGAGGGTGCGACCACGGGGACGGGATGGCCGCCGGCTGCCAACGTTTTGATGGCGCCGAGCGCGATCATGGCCAGCAGGCAGAAGATGAACAGATATGTTGGGACACGGAAGATGCCGCCGGTTTCGCTGACGCCCCGAAGATTCACCAGCGTTACCACAATCAGAATTGCCAGGCACAGAGCGAGCGTGTGCTTCTCCAGCGAGGGAATGGCGGAAATCAGGGCACCCACGCCAGCCGAAATGCCTACCGCCGCTGTCAGGACGTAATCCACCATCAGCGAGGCTGCGGCCAACAATCCGGGCCACACGCCAAGGTTTTCACTGGCGACCGTGTACGATCCGCCACCCTGCGGGTACGCCATGATGGTCTGGCGGTAGGAGAAGTATACGATGGCGAGGAGGAAGACGATACTGATGCTGATGGGGACTATGTAAGCCACGCCGGCCAGACCCAGAGGAATCAAGAGCGTCAGGGCGGCTTCCGGCCCGTAGGCGGCGGAGCTGAGCGCATCCAGGCCGAAAATGGGAATCCCTTTGACGGGTCCTATTCGTTCCGCCTTCTCTTCCTCGGTCGCAAGCGGCCGGCCTAGCAGCACATCGATGAGACTCATGGGTCTATTCTCCCCCAAGGATGGGTACAAAGATGGGGTTAAACTGGTGGGGCGATCGGGGTTGATGGGGGTAAGTTGCGCAACGGCGATGGGGTGGTGGAGCGCTTGGTTTACGGATTGAGAGGGACGGGGATCGGAGAAGCGCAATCAAGCGCCCGGAGGATGCTGGCGCCTGATGGGGCTACAACATACTTCGCAGATCTTCGACCTTGAACTGACAGTCTCGAAGGATCTTGTGCAGCAGTCCTGGGCCGATAGTCTCGCCCGAATGCGCCGGCACTACGGTGGTCCGCCCATCCTGGTGACGCAGAAAATGGTGGCTATCTTTGACGCGGAGCACGACGAATCCTGCCTTAGTGAGCGCTGAGATTAGCTCCAACCCCGTGACGCGCGGAGGCCGGCTCATGCGGCAATGGTGATGCGCTGGATGCCGACGAACTCAAGGGTCTGTTCCGGCGCGCCGGCCACTTCCAGACACAATTCGACAGCCTCGCGAATGCGCTCGGTGAGGTCGTCCAGAGATCTCGCCTGTGTGTGGCATCCCGGGAGCTGTGGGACGGAAGCAATGTAATATCCCTCTTCGTCCCGTTCAATCACAACATCGAATTGGCGCGGCAAATGGAGTCCTCGACTTCTATTCTAGCCCCTGGGGCCAGCTCCGGTCCGAACACGAATTCCCAATGCGCCCCGGCCGAAGGCACGAACTTCTCCCGGTAGACGCCGCTCCGTCCAAGCTCGGCGCGAACCACCGCACGCCCTGGCCTGAATGGATCGGGACTTAATCTATGTTCTGCGCCGCCGCGCAGAGCTCTGTACGAGTGGCCGACGATACAGGAGCTATCCGGGAGACTCCACTTTCTACGCGGTCAAAGTAGGCCGTTGTTAGTCGATAACATACGCTTTCGTGTAGTAAACAAGCCGGGCTGCCAGCATGAAAAGATTGGCGCGTGTGTTCCCTTAACCACCATTATCGGAGTGTAATTAAACTGGCTTCGTGAGGATTCGGAATGGCGGGATCGCGCAGGTTTCAACGGCGACCCTGATTTGATTCCCGCCGTGAACCTACTGATGCAATGAGAATCCGGACGGCAAAGCTGCCTCAAGATTGATTTGTTCTCCGGTGATGGGGTGGTGGAATTTCAGAAATTGGGCGTGCAGGAAATATCCTCCATCGCCGGGGAGGCCGGGAAGGTTTTCAAGAGGCTGGCCGGCCAAGCCGTACAGAGGATCGCCTACCAGGGGATGGCCGATGGATGCCAGATGGATTCTGATTTGATGAGGGCGGCCCGAATTTAGACTTACCTCAAATGTTGTGGTGCTGGTGGTGCGTGAGATCACCTTTGCCAATGACTTTGACGGTTTGCCACTTGG
>JANYJN010000518.1 GCA_025358475.1 Candidatus Solibacter sp. | reverse complement strand
GGCTTTTGCAGAAACTCCACTTCCTTCTGTAGAATTCCCGTGTTGACGATCGCGTTGTCGGTGTAGCCGGACATGTACAACACCTTCATGCCCCCACGCCGCGCGCGCAGTTCCTCGGCCAGTTCCCGCCCGCTCACCTTGGGCATCACCACGTCGGTGATCAGCAGGTGAATCATCCCCCGATAACTCTCCGACAGGCGTCGCGCTTCCAATGGATCCGACGTATCCATCACCCTGTAACCCGCGCGCACCAGGGTCTCGCGCACCAGGAGGCGCACCATGTCCTCATCTTCCACCAGCAGCACTGTTTCCGACCCGGCCGCCACCCGCCTGCGGGTGGCTTCGGCTTCCACCGCCGCCGGCTGATCGATCCGCGGCAGATATACCTTCACCGAAGTGCCGCGGTCCGGCACGCTGTACACGTCCAGATTCCCGCCGCTTTGCTTTACAATGCCGAATACCGTGGAAAGCCCCAACCCGGTGCCCCGGCCGGCAGCCTTGGTGGTGAAAAACGGCTCGAACAGGCGCGCCTGCGTCGCTTCATCCATGCCGCCGCCGTTATCGCTCACGGCGATCTGAACGTATGGCCCCGCCTTCACCGCGAGGTAGCGCCCAGAGTAGCTTTCGTCGAGTTCCACGTTGGCCGTCTCAATGGTGAGTGTGCCGCCTTTCGGCATAGCATCGCGCGCGTTCACCACCAGGTTCATCAGCACTTGTTCGATCTGGCCCGCGTCGGCGCTCACCCTCCCCAGATCCGCCCGCAGCGCCAATTGCAGATCCACATCCTCGCCGATCAGGCGCCGCAGTAGCGTGCTCAGGCTGGTGACCAGCTTATTCAGGTCCAGGACCCTGGGTTGCAACACTTGCGGCCGGCTGAAGGCCAGCAATTGCTGGGTCAGCGTGGCAGCGCGTTCTCCCGCTTTCAGAATCTGCTCGGCCGAATAGCGGTTCGGATCGCCCGGTGCGAGAGCATTCAGGATGAGCTGGCTGTAGCCCGAAATGATGGTCAGCAGATTGTTGAAATCGTGCGCCACGCCGCCCGCCAGCATGCCCACAGCTTCCATTTTCTGAGCCTGCCGCAAACGGTCTTCCAGTTGGCGGCGCCCGGTCACGTCCATCAGCACCACCAGATCCGCCGCGTGCCCGCCGAAATCGATCGGGTGGTAAGCCATTTCCACATCGATGATGCGGCCGGTACTGGTGCGATGCCGCCGCGGGCCGTTGGGTGGCGCGCCGCTCACTTCACTCACCAGGACCGCTTCCAGGCTCATGCCGCGAAACTGGTCCCGCGTATGGCCATACAGCACTTCCGCCGCCGCATTCGCTTCCAGGATTTTGTGCTCCTTGAGGTCGATCACCCACATGGGTTGAGGATGGTCCTCGAACAGCAACTGAAATTTGCGGTCTTTGTCCAAAAGAAGTTGTTTAGACGGCATGATTTGAGAGCCCGAAGGTTCTTCGCTCTAATTACCTATCGACAAGGATATCGGTTTGCGCTAGATCACTCAATGCCTGGGCCTCCCCACTTGTCCTAAGCCGCACATAAAACGGTACTTCAGGTACCAAACCAGCTATGGTATGGTACATTTCCCGGTATGTGGGGTTCGCCGCACTACCGCTTTCGTGGTCTGTCATGTTGTGCCTGGCTGACGCACGGCCGCCTGACAGAGCCGGAAAAGCACCCTAAGCCGGCGCGCAAGAAGTTGTTTTTGGGTGGGTGCCTTAGCGCGGCCGTGCCTCGCCCGCTTCCCACTTTTTTGTTGCGGCGCCGCTACCCCATGCGCCATATTAAATTTAGCGTCTAAAAGCCGTGTAGAGCGCATCCGTACCACTGTCGAATTTCCGTCCCAACTGGGGCGCTCGCATCGGTCTGGCGTTGGGGCGTTTTCGATGGCGGAGAATCTCCTCTATTTCACGGAACTGTTGTCCATGCCGGTGGTGGACCTCAAAGGCCGCCGGATTGGCCGGGTCAAGGACGCCGCCATGGTCCCGCTTGTCCATGCCTCCCGCATCGACCGCCTCCTGGTGGGTGGCACCGACGCCTGGCTGGCCATCCGGTTCGATCAGGTCCACACCATTTCTCTCGCCAAAGGCATCGAACTGAGCGAGGAAGTCCTGGTCCCGTACCATGACGATGAGTGCCTGCTGCGCATCGCACGCGACCTGCTGGATCAGCAGATCATCGATGTCACCGGCCGCAAGGTGGTCCGCGTCAATGACATCACCATGAGCATCCTGCACGATGGCGTACGCGACACGCTCAACGTTCTGGACGTCGATATCGGTGTTCGCAGCATCCTGCGCCGCGTCTTCCAGGGCATCCTGCCGCCCACCTGGATCCGCCGGCTGCAGCGCCCCATTCCGCCCAACTCCATCCCCTGGGAGTTCGCCAACGTCGTCGAGCCCGACCCGCTGCGCCGCCTCCGCCTCAACATTTCCTACACCAAGTTGGAGCAAATGCACCCCGCCGACCTGGCCGACATCGTCGAGGAACTGGGCCCCGCGGAGCGCGAAGCCATCTTCGAGACCATCGATAGCGAATCCGCCGCCGACGCCCTCTCCGAAGTCGAAAACCCCAAAATGCAGGCCAGCATCCTGGAATCCCTCGAACCCGAGAAGGCCGCCGACATCGTGGAGGAAATGGCGCCCGACGAGGCCGCCGATATCCTCTCCGAACTGGAGGAGGAAACCAGCGAAGAGATTCTCGAGGAAATGGACTCGGCTCCCAAAACCGAAGTCCGCGAACTCCTCGAATTCCGCGAGGATACCGCCGGCGGCATGATGAACACCGAGTACGTCTCCCTACACGACGCCGCCACCGTTACCGACGCCATGAGCGCCTTCAAGGGCAACGAAGACCTCTTGGAGAACCTCAACACCATCTTCCTGGTGGATGGCGAAGAGCGTCTCTCCGCCGCCATCCCCCTGGCCCGCCTCTTCATCGCCAGTGGCAACGCGCGCCTCAAGGAACTGGCCTCCGACACGTTGATCCAGGTGACCGTGGACGAGAAGCAGGACCGCGTTACCGAACTTTTCGACAAATACAACCTGCTGACTTTACCCGTGGTGGACGAAGACGGCAAACTCGCCGGCGTGATCACGGCCGACGATGTTATCTCCGTGTTAAGGCAAAAGTGACGAATGCGGGAACTCATCAAACGGTTCCGCTACCACCTGGCGGTCTTCTTCGCCGTCATCGGTCCCGGCTTCATCACCGCCGTCGTCGATAACGATTCCGGGGGCATCTTCACGTATTCCGCCGCCGGCGCCCGCTACGGTTACCTGCCGCTATGGACCTTGCTGCCCATCACGGTGGTGCTCATCATCACCCAGGAGATGTGCTCCCGCATGGGCGCCGTCACCGGCAAGGGCCTCTCAGACCTCATCCGCGAGGAATTCGGCCTGCGCATCACCTTCCTGCTCATGGCCGTGCTGGTGCTGGCCAACATGACCAACGTGATGGCTGAATTCGCCGGCGTGGCCAGTTCCCTGGAGTTGTTCCACATCAGCCGCTACGTCTCCGTCCCGCTGGCGGCCTTCGCGGTCTGGTTCCTGGTGGTCAAGGGCAGTTATCAGAGTGTCGAAAAAATCTTCCTCTTCGCCTGCGTCTTCTACGTCACCTACGTCGTCTCCGGAATCCTGGTCAAGCCGGATTGGAAGGAAGCCGCGCTTTATAGCGTGAAGCCCGTTCTGCTGCTGGAACCCGGCTATATCTATATGCTGATCGGCATGGTGGGCACCACCATCGCGCCCTGGATGCAGTTCTACCTGCAGGCGGCCGTGGTGGAAAAAGGCGTCACCGCCAAGGAGTACAAGAAGTCGCGCATTGAGGTGATCGTCGGCTGTATCATGACTTCGGTGATCGCCTTCTTCATCATCGTGGCCTGTGCCGGCGCCATCTACTCCGTGCGCCCGCGCGATATCCAGGATGCCTCCGAAGCCGCCCTCGGCCTCAAGCCCTTTGGAGAATATGCGTTCATCCTGTTCAGCGCCGGGCTGTTCAACGCCTCCATCTTCGCCGCGTGCATCCTACCGCTGTCCACCGCCTATTCCGTCTGCGAGGGCCTCGGCTTCGAATCCGGCGTTAACAAACGGATGAAGGACGCGCCCATCTTCTATGGGCTCTATACCCTGTTGATCGTGGTCGGCGCCGGCGTGGTCCTGATCCCCGGTTTCCCGCTGGTGAAGATGATCCTGCTCTCCCAGGTGCTCAACGGCATACTGCTGCCCTTCGTCCTCATCTTCATGGTGCTATTGATCAACAAGGTGGACATCATGGGCGAATGGGTCAATTCGCGAGCCTTCAACATAGTCTCCTGGGCCGCCGTCGTGATCATGATCGGCCT
>JANYJN010000460.1 GCA_025358475.1 Candidatus Solibacter sp. | reverse complement strand
AAAAGGCGGCGTGAGCAGGAGCGCTACAATGACTTTGCCAGGTGAAACGGAAGCGGGCTCTGCAGGGATGCAACCAGGCCGAGGGTTAACTTGGTGGGCTCATCGAGACGATGTCGAGCGCGGAAGTTCGCCTTTCGCGCTTTTCCCGAAATCGCATCGGATCGGTAGACCCTTATGCCTTGAAAATCCCCGCCCCGAAGGGGCGGAACACTTACTAACGGTGGACCGCTTCCTCTCCACTTCACGCTGAACCGGAACACGCGGTGAAAGGATCGCTTGCGGCGGGTCCATCCTGAGCGACCAAAAGGCCTACCCCAAAGCAAGTGGTTAGAAGCAGTCGTGCGGAGCCCATGGAGTAAGAGGGAACGCAGGTGCTCAGCCAAACATTCGTCAAACAGAATCAACAGGTTGCACAGGGTTGGGCGCAATCTGCGGCGCAAATGCGCCACACTCTGCGGTGAGTTGCCTTATTCGAGGCAGCGCGGTGTCACCCGGGGTCGAATATCTTCGCGCGAAAGACAGATTCGGCGCAATGTCCTACCATGAACGGCATACAGCAACTGCGGGACAGCATGAAACGAATCGACACCCCCGGAAGACGGCCAACTTTGCTGATCCGCGCAGTCTACCTGCTGATTCTCATCGCGGCGCTTTCATTTCTGGCCTGGAACGGTCTAGTCGGGCAGTTTAATGCCAGCCTTTCAGACGTCCTCCTGAGAGTTCGGGGGCCAGTCCGCTCGCGGACAGTCAATGACATCGTTCTGGTTGCCATCGACGACACGACAGCGGCGCGCTATGGACCCTTGCCGCTTCGCCGGTCCGTCTTAGCTCAGGGCATTGCCCGTTTGGCGTCCCTTGGCCCGAAAGTGCTGGTCATCGATCTCCTTCTGGCGGAATCTGGAAGAGCGGAGGACGATACTGCTCTGGCCACGAGCTTCTCATCGTTGCCATCGGTGGTGCTAGGAGCCGCGCTTCCAACCGATCAGCAGACACCTCCCAGTTGGATTCTTCCCTTGCCGGAGTTTGCCACCTCCCATCTGATCGGCCACGTTCATGCTGATCCGGATGCCGATGGCAACGTTCGTTTGATCCTGTTGGAGAAGTCCGGGGCTGGCAAGCGATATTGGGCTCTTGGCCTTCAGGCCGTGCGCTCCGCCATGCGTGCCGCTTACACCACTGGAGACTCGGGAGTTCCTTGAACTGGGCTCGATACACATCCCGGCGAAGGTTTCGGCGGACCGTCTCATGCTGATCAACTACGCCGGGCCGGAAGGCACCTTTCGACGCGTTCAGTTCTCATCTTTAGTCGACGGCACGGCGCATACCGAAGACTTTAGGAACAAGATCGTCTTCCTCGGCGTAACCGCGCAAGGCAGTGGCGATCGCCTCTTTACGCCCCTCTCCTCTGGGATCGGGATGAGCGGCATCGAAATCCATGCGAACGTGGCCCGCACGATCCTTGACCAGGACTTCCTGGTGCCGCTGAGTGAGGTTGGCGAACTCACGGCGTTGGCCATCATTGGCGGCCTTTGTTTGCTGAGCATTCGTGTCCTCCGCGGTATTCGGTTATCCGGAGCGCTGGTGCTGATGGGTGCCTTAATTGTTGCCGCTAGCTTTGTTGCTCTCCATCTTGGAGAGCTTTGGCCGGTGGGCACAATGCTGGTTGGCTTGGTTGTTTCTGGAAGCATCGTTGGAGTAGGTGAATACGCGCTGGTGGCCACCGCCCTCCGCAAATCCGAACGGAATCAGCGCGAATACGCATTTCGCGTGCAGGCAATCGCGCATGAGATCAAAACGCCCCTAACCGCCATTCAGGGATCGAGTGAAATCATCTCCGATCACCTTGTGCCCGACGAACAGCGTTCCCAAATCGCCGGTATGATTCACAAGGAGTCCAAAAAGCTCACGCAGCTCATCCATACCTTCCTGGATGTCGAGCGCATGGCTACAGGGTCTCTCGCCTTGGAAAAGCAGCAACTGGATCTCGCGCCCTTGTGCCAGGACCTGCTCGAGCGCGCGCAACTGTACTCTGCTCGCAAGAAGATAACTATCATCGCGGACGTCCCACACGTAACCGTCGCCGCGGACGGCGATCTCCTGTCGTTCGCCATTTACAATCTGCTCACGAATGCGGTCAAGTACAGCCCGAAGCAGACTACCGTGTATCTCACTGCCGTTGAACGGGGCGATGCCGTTCTAATCTCCGTCGCCGATCAGGGATACGGAATCGCGGCCACCGAACAAAGGAAGATATTTGAGCGATTCTATCGGGTAGGGCGCGGTCAAGCCGCCAGTGAAGAAGGCACCGGAATTGGTCTTGCCCTGGTGAAGGAGATTGTGTCGCAGCACGGCGGCCGAGTTGAGGTCGATAGCCGCGAGGGAGCGGGTTCGCGTTTCACCATCGTGCTGCCAAACCAAAACTAAATGACGAAACTACCGATTCTTGTGATTGATGATGATGAGTCCATCACATCGACCATCGCCACCTTTCTGCAGGCCAAAGGGTACGAAGTGGCCATAGTGAATGACGGCGACGACGCTCTTGAGGCTGCCGGCGGTGGGAAATACTCAATCATCCTCAGCGATATCTACATCGACCAGGTAGGCGGAGAATGCCCGGTAGATCGTAGAAAGTAGCGACTCCCCGCTCGAAGCCTTTGATAGGCTGAGAGCAATTTCTTTTGCGGAGAAAAAAGGAGAGTCGCTATGAAGAAACCATACCAAATTGAGTCGCAGCGAGCTGTG
>JANYJN010000449.1 GCA_025358475.1 Candidatus Solibacter sp. | reverse complement strand
GCCGCAGCCCGGGTGGGGCGGACCCCCTGGTCCTGGGGTCCCCTCTGGGGACGGACGCCCCCGTCCCGCTGCCGGTAGACGGGGGTCAGCATCATGCTAGGTGCGAAGAGGCCGACGAAAGCGCCGGCCGCGGACCAGGGGGTCCGCCCCACGATTTCGGCGGCATACCAGCTCTTGGGCTTATTTTAGGCGGCATTGGCCAATCCTGGCCGCTATATTGCTTCCCTCACTGCACCGTCAGGGTCGCCGTCTTCTTGACGCCGCCCGCGGTTGCCGTGAAGGTGACCACGCCCGGGGCTCTCGTGGTAATCGTGAACCCCGCCGAACTCTGCCCTAGCGGGATGATCGCGAAGGGTGGTGACGCCGCCGTGCCCGGCGAACTGCTCTGTAGATCCACGCGCACTCCGCCGAATCCAGCCGGGCCGGTTAACGTGACCGTAGCCTGCGTATTGTTCCCGCCCGTCACGTGGTCCGGCGAAATCGTCAAACTGAACAGCGTCACGGCGGCGGGAGGATTCACCGTCAGCAAGACCGTCTGCGACGCCCCCGCGTAGATAGCGGTAATCGATACCGTGCGCGCGGCGGTGACCGCCGAAGTGGTCAACGTGAACGTCTGCGAGGTCTGCCCAGTGGGGATGATGACCCGCGCACCCCCCACCGTACCGTCACCGGAGTTCACCGAGACGTTGGCGCCCCCCACCGGCGCAGGGTCAGCCATCGTCACCGTGCCGCTCACGGAATTCCCGCCTACTACCGCGCTCGCATCCAGCGTCAGTTGCAGAGGCGGCAGCAGGTGGAGCGTCGCCGACACCGTTGAATGGCCCAGCGCCGCCGTCAGAGTGACCGTCTGCGCGCTGGTCACGGCCAGCGTGGCGATGGCGAAATCCACCGAACTTCTGGCGAACCCTACGGCCACCGGTGCCGCCGGCAGCCGCACCTTCTCGTTGTCGCTGGTGAGCACGATGTTGACGCCTGCCGGCGGCGCGTTGCTGCTCAGCGTCACGGTGCCGGTGAGATTCTTCCCGCCCAGAATGGAAGCGCGAGAGACGGAAAGCGCCGCCAGTTGCACCGTGTTGGCCGGGTCAATCTCTAGCGAGGCGCTCTGGGTCACGCCGCCCGCTTGCGCGTTGATGGTTACCCCTTGGACGGCATTCACCGCGGAGGTCGAAACGGTGGTCTGCGCGGAGGCCTTGCCTTGCGGGATGGTGATTACTTGAGCCACCAGCGCCGCCGGGTTATTGCTGCGCAACCCCACCAGAAAGCCGCCCGTGCGCGCCACGCCGTTGAGCCCGACGGTCAAAGCCGCGCTGTCTCCGGCATTCAGATAGGCGGGCGATAGCGCGAGCGTGGCCAGTTGCAGAGCGCTCTGCGGCATCAAATTGACCTGCAACGTGACCACGTTGGCGGCGCTGCCATCGGCGGCGAGGGAAAGCGATACCGTGCCTGCGCCGTCAAGATCGGGCGGCAGCACCAGGTTCACCTGGTCCAGGCCGAAATAACCCGGTGCCGCGCCCGCATATTCCACGGTGAGCGGATAGTTCCCCGCCGTACCGTGCGCCTGCGCGGTCACAGAATCGGCATAGCGCAGACCCGTACCGTACACGGCGATCCGGGTGCGCGTATCGGCCGGGTTGCCCTGCCCGTTCTCCGGCGTCTGCACCAGGAAGGGCGCGGGGAGGTACGTCACCGCATTCAGGATGGCGCCGGGACCGGCCCCCGAGGCATCGCTGGTGAATACGCCGGGGGCCGAGGCTACCACCAGTGCGTTGCCGCTCTTCGTCAATCCCGACGTCGTGGAGCGGATCAGCACGGTCGCCGTGCCGGGGGTCAATCCGCCCGGAACCACCAGGTTGATTTGGCCGGGCGAGACATAAACCAGCGCCGCCAGCACGCCATTGATCTCGACGCTTGTCGACGCCAGTTCCGTGGGCAGTTCGCCGTTTGCGTCCAGCGTGGCCAAGGCGGTGGTCTGCGCCAGGTTGCCGCCGAATATGGTGGCCAGCGAATCCGGCGCGATGGTGCGGCCGTAACTGGCCGCGTTGACCACGGCTAACGAAGTGGATTGGGTGAACGCCGCCGGAGCCGCCAGAAAGGTAAGAAGAATTACGGAAGAGAGCGGACCACCTGACTGCATATTGAAACAACGCGCGGCGCGGCCAAAAAGACGAATCCGACCCGATACAATTGGATTGAGGAATCCTGCTTGGAGAACAAGGAAATCGCGCGCGTGCTCTGGGAAACCGCCGATCTCATGGAAATCGCCGCCGAGGACGGGTTCCGCATTCGCAGCTATCGTAATGGCGCGACCGCCGTGGAAGGCTACCCGGAGCGCATCGTCGATATCCTGCGCGATCCCGCGCGCAAGGTCACTGACATTCCCGGAATCGGCAAGGGCCTCGCCGTGGTGCTGGCGGAAATCGCCGAGAGCGGTTCTTGCGAGCGCCGCGACTTCCTGCTGGAAAAATTCCCGCCCACCGCGCTTGAGTTCCTCAAGATTCAGGGCCTCGGCCCCAAGAGCATCGCGCTCATCTTCGAGCACTTCCGCATCACCACCATCGATGAGCTGGAGCGCCTCTGCCAAGAGCAGAAATTGCGCACACTGCCGCGCATGGGCGCCAAACTGGAAGAAAAGGTGCTGCGCTCCATCGCCGGGTATCGCCAGCGCACCGGACGGTTCCTGTTAAGCTATGCCGAAGGCGTCGCCCAAGAACTGGGCGAAGTGCTCCGCCAGGTGCCGGGGGTGGATGCCGTGACCCCGGCGGGCAGCCTGCGCCGCGGACGCGAGACGGTGGGCGATCTGGATCTGCTGGTAACCGGTCCCTCCGCCAAGGACGCGCTCGATAAGTTCGTCGCTTACCCGCGGGTGGAAGAGGTGCTCGGTCACGGCGAGAACAAGGCCAGCGCCAAAGTGGGCCGTGAAGGCTTGCAGGTGGACGTCCGCGCCTTGCCGCCGGAAAGCTACGGCGCCGCCATGCAGTATTTCACCGGCAGCAAGGATCACAACGTCGCCATCCGCCTGCGCGCCGTGAAGATGGGGCTCAAGCTGAGCGAGTACGGCCTGTTCCGCGTGTCTGACGATGCCCGCATCGCCGGTGAGACCGAGGCAGGCATTTACCAGGCGCTGGGCCTGCCCTGGATCCCGCCCGAACTCCGCGAAAATACCGGCGAAATCGAAGCCGCCGAACTGGGACGCCTGCCCGAACTGGTGGAACTCTCTCACATCCGCGGCGACCTGCACATGCACACCACCGAAACCGATGGCCGCGCCACCCTGGAGGAAATGGCCGAGGCGGCGCGCCTGCGCGGTTACCAGTACATCGCCATCACCGACCACTCCAAGGCGCTTTCCATGACCAACGGCCTGGATGAAAAACGCGTGGTGGCGTTCGCCCGCCGCGTGCGCGACCTCAATCGCGCCGGCCTGGGCATCCGCGTCTTCAGCGGCATCGAGTGCGACATCCTCAAAGACGGCGCCATGGATCTGGCCGATGACGCGCTGGCCGAGCTCGATCTGGTCATCGGCAGCGTGCACAGCCACATGAACCAGGAATCCGCGGAGATGACCGATCGCCTGCTGCGCGCTCTGGAGTGCCCACACCTGCGCATCCTGGGACATCCCACCGGCCGCATCCTGCTGCACCGCGACCCGTTCCCCTTCGATTTCGACCGCGTCGTGACAGAGGCCGTGCGCCGCGGCGTCTGGCTAGAGATCAATGCCAGCCCGGAGCGGTTGGATCTCCACGGCACGCTGATCCGCACCGCCAAAGCCAAGGGTGCGAAGTTCACTGTCTCTACCGACGCGCACCATCCCAAACAACTGGCCAACATGCGCTACGGCGTGGTCACGGCACGCCGTGGATGGCTGGCACCCGACGACATTTTGAACACGCGCGGCACGGAAGAGTTTGCCCGCGCCCTCCAATCCAAATCATGAAAATCATCAGTTCCAAACAGGTATACGATTGCGGCCTCTTCCGCGTCACCGAAGACGTGGCGGCAGACCCCAAGACGAAATTCCAGATCAAACGCAGCGTGGTGCGGCACATCGGCAGCGCCGTGATGATGGCCGTCGACGACAAGAAGCGCGTGCTGCTGGTGCGCCAGTACCGCCTGCCCGCCGCCAAGTATCTTTGGGAACTACCGGCGGGATGCCTCGACCCCGGCGAGAAGCCATTGCAGGCGGCCAAACGCGAATTGAAGGAAGAGACCGGCTACACGGCCGTCAAGTGGAGCAAGCTGGCGTCGTACTGGGCCAGCCCCGGCTTCGTGGCGGAGCGCATGACCATCTTCCTCGCCAAAGATCTCACCGCCGGTGAGGCCACGCCCATGGAGGACGAGCGCATCGAAGCCCGCTGGTTCAAGCGCAAGGAACTCGCCGGGATGATTGCCGATGGCAAGATCGAAGACGCCAAGACCATCGTCGGCTTCCTCACCTGGCGTCACAAATAAGTGGATGAGTTGCTCATGACGCCCAGGGGTACTGCCGGTCAGGAAATCGCTCCCTAACGGTCGCGGCTCTGATTGACGCAAACTCAGTCCGAGCCGCGACCGTGAGAAGCTGTGAAACAATGCGGTTCGCAGGCGAAAGCGCCTGTGCCACCACCGGGAAGTCATTTGCATGCAAAGGTGGGGCAGGCGCTTTCGCCTGCCAATTCCGCTTCAGAGAGAATATTTCACAGCTCCTGAGGGGGCGCTCTTTTCGGAGCGCGGGTCTATTTTCGAGGAAAGCTCCGCCTTGTCCAGCCGGGCAAAGCTCGAACAAGACAGGCCGGGATGCCTGTCCTACTTCTCCTCCCCGAGCGTCTCCCGCACTTTGGCGGCCAGCCCATCGGAGGTGAACGGCTTGGGCAGGTAGGCAACGCCCGGGTTCAGCACGCCGGCCTTCGCGATCAACTCTCCGCTGTACCCGGAAATGAACAGCACCTTGATCCCCGGCCGCAAAGCCGCCAGCCGATCCGCCACCTCCTTCCCGTTCATGCCTGGCATGACCACATCGGTCAGCAGCAGGTCGATCGACCCCGCATGCTGCGTTGCTTCCCGCAGCGCGCCAGTGCCGTCGGCCGCCTGCAGCACTTGAAAACCGCACAGGCCCAGCATCCCCACAATCAGGCGGCGCACGCCGTCGTCATCCTCCACCACCAGGATGGTCTCCGAACCCCGTACGCGCGCGGCAACCGGCTCGCCACCTTCGCAGGTAACGGGAGCCTCTTCGATGCGTGGCAGATAGAGCAAGAAGGTCGCGCCCTTACCTGGCTCGCTCAGCACGTCGATCAGTCCTCTGTTTTGCTTTACGATGCCATACACGGTGGACAGCCCCAGGCCGGTTCCCCGCCCGCGTTGCTTAGTGGTGAAAAACGG
>JANYJN010000434.1 GCA_025358475.1 Candidatus Solibacter sp. | reverse complement strand
ACCACGGGATTGCGCTCGGTGCCGCTTTCGCCGCCCAGCTCCAACACTCGCGAGCCCAGGCCGCGCAGGAACATGCGGTCGTGCGACACGAAAATCATGGTTCCTTCGAACCCCTTGAGAGCATCCACCAGCATCTCCTTGGTGGCCAGGTCCAGGTGGTTGGTAGGTTCGTCCAGCACCAGGAAGTTGGGAGGGTTGTAGAGCATGCGCGCCATGGCGAGGCGCGATTTCTCGCCGCCGGAAAGCGCGCGGATCTTCTTATCCACATCGTCGCCCGAAAACTGGAAGGCGCCGGCGAGGGTGCGTAGGGAGCCCATGCCATCCTGCGGGAAATCCTGCTGGAGCTGTTCGACGATGGTCAGGTCCCCGTTGAGCACGTCCAGCGACTGCTGCGCGAAGTACCCCATATTCAAGCTGGCGCCCAGGCGCACGCTGCCGGAATCCGGCTGAGTGGCGCCGGCGATCATCTTAAGCAGGGTGGTCTTGCCCGCGCCGTTGCGCCCCATCACGGCCCAACGTTCGCCGCGGCGGATGGTGAGGCTGAAGCCCTGGTAGATGACGCGCGGGCCGTAGCGCTTGTGAAGGTCTTCGATGACCACCACCTGGTCGCCGGAGCGCGGGGGAACGCGGAACTCGAACTTCACCACGCGGCGTGTCTTGGGCAACTCGATCTTGTCGATCTTATCCAGGGCCTTGATGCGGCTCTGCACTTGCGCGGCTTTGGCGGCGTGCGTTTTGAAGCGCTCGATGAAGCGCTGCTCCTTGGCGAGCATGGCCTGCTGGCGGGCGAACGCGGCCTGCTGATTGTTCTCGCGGATGGTGCGCTCGCGCTCGTAGAAATCGTAGTTGCCGGTGTAGGCGACGATCTCGCCGGCGTCGATCTCGGCGATTTTAGAGACGATGCGGTTCATGAACTCGCGGTCGTGCGAGGTCATCAGCAGCGCGCCGGGGTAGCCCTTGAGGAACTGCTCCAGCCAGATGATGGACTCGATGTCGAGGTGGTTGGTGGGTTCGTCCATGAGCAGCACGTCGGGGCGGCCCAGCAGGACGCGGGCCAGGGCGACGCGCATCTTCCAGCCGCCGGAGAGGGCACCGACGTCGCCATCGATCTGGTCGCTCTGGAAGCCGAGGCCGTGGAGGACCTCGCGCGCCTGCGCTTCCAGCGTGTAGCCGCCGAGATGCTCGTAGGCTTCCTGGACTTCGCCGAAGCGGGCGATGATCTGGTCCATGGCGGCGGCCTGTTGGGGATCTTCCATGGCGCGATGGAGGCCCTCCAGTTCGTGGTGCAGATCGCCCACCCGGCCGCTGCCGGCGATGGCCTCATCGAGCACGGAGCGGCCGGTCATCTCTTCCACGTCCTGGCGGAAATAGCCGATGGTGAGCTTTTTGGGAACCGAGACATCGCCTTCGTCCGGGACTTCCTCGCCCACCACCATACGGAAGAGGGTGGTCTTGCCGGAGCCGTTGGGGCCGACTAATCCGACCTTCTCCCCGGGGTTCAACTGAAAGGAAGCGTCGACGAAAATCAACTGCTTGCCGTATTGCTTGTGGATGCCGGAGAAAGAAATCATCGAAACTCCAGGCTAGCAGGCCACGTCCGGGCCGCGCTCGGATTGGCAGGCTGAAGCTTATCCCACGAGCGCTTCCAACTGGGCGGCGACGGCGACCAGGGAGTCGTCGCGGCCCCAGGCGGCAACCATCTGGATGCCGAGTGGACCGCCATCGACGGGGAGCGGGACGGAGATGGCGGGGACGCCAAGCGCGGACCAGGGGGCGTTGTGCCCGGGGTCGCCGGTTGACGAAAGTCCGGCGGGGGCGGGACCGGCGGCGGCGGGGGTGAGGATGGCGGGGTAGTCCCAGAGAATGGAGGAGACCGCCACCTTCATATTCTCGACGTGGGTGCGGGCGTCTTCATATTCGGAGGGCGTGAGGAGCAGCCCGGCGCGGACCACACGGGCGAGACTCTGGCCGATGCGGTCGCCGAACTCTTCGAAGCGCGCGCGGTGGGAGCGGGCGCCTTCAAACAGATTGATGGTGCGGGCGGCGGAGTGCAGGCGGTCCCAGCCATCGGGCGGCGGGATTTCGTCGATGGAGACTCCGCCAGTGCGCAGGCGCTGGACGGCGGCGGCGAGAGCCTGCTGCATGGGGAGTTCGACGGGGACGCGCGACGAAGCGCTGCGAAGCAGGGCGGCGCGATGCAGGTCGGCGTCGAAGCGTCCGCCGAAGCCGCGCCACCAGAGTTCGGACATATCGGCGGCGGTGGCGGTGAAGATGCCGACCGTATCGAGCGAGGGCGCAGAGGGCAGGGCGCCTTCGAAAGGGAGCAGGCCGAAGCTGGGTTTGAAGCCGCAAATGCCGCAAAAGGAGGCGGGGCGGAGGACGGAGCCGAGGGTTTGGGTGCCGATCGCGAAGGGGACCATGCCGGCGGCGACGGCGGCGGCGGAGCCAGAGGAACTGCCTCCGGGAGTGTGGCCGGGGAAGCGCGGATTGCGCGTCGCGGCGGGTTCGAAGGAGGCGAAGGCCGTGGTTTGGGTCTTGCCGAGGAGGACGGCGCCGGTGCGGCGAAGAGCGGTGACGATGGGGGCGTCGATCACACCCTTGCGGCCGGCGTAAAGCGGCGAGCCATACTCGGTGGCCAGTCCGCGGGTCTCGAAGACGTCCTTGACGCCGAAAGGGATGCCGTTGAGGAGGCCGTCGGCGAGGGGGGCTTGCGGCGAGACTTCGACCCAGGCTTGGATGTCCGGTTCGCTAGAGGCGATGCGGCGCAGGCATATTTCCAGCAGGTCGCGAGGCGTCTTCCCGCCGGAGTTCAGGGCTTGCAGGAATTCAAGGAGCACTACAGGGACCCGTTTTGGTTGAAGAAGCCGGCCGGCACGGTTTTACCGCGCGAGGTGGGCATCGGGGGGCGCGGCGATGTCATGGATATTATTATCCTACGGCTGAATATGCAGCATATGGGAGCTTAATATGCGGCATATGGGTTTAGAATAGGTCTTCGAGATGACTGTTGTGCCCCATGGCAAACCCCGGAGTGTGCTGAGCCGCTGGTGGCGGGTTTCGCTGCGCGCCAAAGGTGTGGCGGTGCTTGCCGTACCGATGGCGGCCCTGTTCGCGGCCCTGTTTACGATCGCCTGGGTGGAAGGCGATGTGGGCGAAACCGACGCGACGGCGTTGCGCGCCTATCACATGCGCGGCGATCTGGTGGATCTGCGGAGCTCGTTGCTGGATGCACACACGGCGGTTGCGGGCTACCTGGCGACGGGCGAGAAGCGCTTTCTCGCGATCTACGATTCGTCGTTGCAGGCGATTGGCGAAACGCTGTCGCGAACTGGCGTCCGGATGAGCGGGGACCCGGCGGGCATGACGTCGCTAAACGAGATCCAACGCCTGACGGCCGAAGAATTGGGGATTCTGGAAGAGTGGCGCAAACTGGGCGCGGGGAACAGCGCGACGGAACGGCTGCGAGATCGCGATCAGATGGCGATGGGCAATTTGCAGGCTCGGGTGGCGCTGCTCCGCGAGTACCAGGAACGGCAGTTCGCCATGGCTCATTACCAGCGCGATCTGGCGCGGCGGCGCCTGTTGCGCACAGTGGTGGTGTGCGGGATCGTGGGCCCGCTGGGGGCCCTGTTTGTTCACTTCCTGCTGGCGGGCAGATTGGTGAAGCGCCTGCAAGCGGTGGAGGAGAATGCGCGGAGGCTGGCGCACGGCTTGCCGTTGGAACC
>JANYJN010000398.1 GCA_025358475.1 Candidatus Solibacter sp. | reverse complement strand
CCAGGCGGCACGGACAACCAGAACGGCCGCTTCGAGTTCAACGACACCCGCCCAGGTGGTTCCGGCGTGGCTGTAGGCGATACCGCTCTCGGGTTGTTCAACAACTACGCCGAGATCGGCATCCGTTCCTTCACGCCCTATCGCGGCCACATGTACGAGTGGTTCGCGCAGGACGAATGGAAGGCCACTTCGAAGCTGAAGATCATCTACGGCGTGCGCCACACCATCGTGCAGCCCTACTACAGCCTGTGGGGCAACATGACCATCTTCGATCCCAAGTACTACGACCCGGCGAAGGCCGTTAAGGTGAATCCCAGCACGGGCAACCCCATTCCCAATACGGGTGATCCCTACAACGGCATCATCATCCCAGGTTCGGGCTGGCCGGATGCCTCCAAGGGCCGCGTGCCGATTGCCGATTCGGGCCAATTCAACAGCAAGTTCGTGGGCGAGCCTAAATATTACTCCAACATCGACTACGGCGACTTCCAGCCGCGTCTCGGCATCGCCTACCAACTCGGCCACAAGTCAGTAGTCCGCATGGGCGCCGGTAAGTTCACAACGCGCCTGGGCGTCAGCGACTCCGTCTTCCTCGGCGGTAACCCGCCCTTACAGCCGCTGGCCTCCGTGCCGACCGGCAAGGTGGATAACCCCGCCGGCGGTTCGCTGGCCAGCTTCCCGCTGAGCGTGACTACGCAGGCCAAGGAGTTCCACATGCCGCAGGCCTACACCTGGAACTTCACGGTGGAGCACGAAATCGCCCGCAATACCGTCCTTGGTGTCAGCTACGTGGGACGCCGCGGCATCTTCGGGCAGCGCGAGAAGAACATCAATCAGCCCGCCATAGGCACCGTTCAGGCCAACCCCGGCGTGAACATCAATGCCCTTCGGCCATATAAGGGATACGGCCCGATCCGCGAGACCTTCAACGACGCGAACTCGATCTATAACGGGCTACAGCTCGAGATCAACCGCCGTTTCAACAACGGACTGAGTTATGGTTTCGCCTACACTCTGTCCAGTTGCAGGGACGACGGCTCCGACCAACGGGACGTGATTCCGGACGCCAACGACGCCCACTTCCTGTGGGGGCCGTGCAACTACGACACGCACCACGTGGCCGTCGTCAACGTGATCTACCAGCTTCCCATCTTCCGCAAGACCAGCAACCAGGCCCTGCGCGCGGTGGCGGGCGGATGGCAGATTACTGCCGTGACCCAGTTCCAGACCGGTACCCCAGGCAGCGTCCAGACCGGCCAGGATTACGCGGGTATCGGACCCGGCAGCGGCAACAACATCCAGTACTTCTGGAAGTTTGCCGACTTCAGCAAGGGCGCCCAGTACCCACGCCAGTTCGCGGCGGGTGGCAACGCCGCCGACCCGGCGCAGTATTTCGCCGTGAATGACGCGAGCGGCAACTCGCTGTTCACCGCTCCGGCCGCCGGAACGATGGTGAAGGACCGGCTGCGCAACTACTTCTACAACCCCGGCTTCCAGAACTGGAATGTTGGCTTGTTCAAGGAGTTCGCGGTGACCGAACGGAACAAAGTGCTGTTCCGCGCGGAAGCCTTCAACTGGCTGAACCATCCCAACTGGGGAGGCGCCGATAGAAACCCAAGCAGTTCCACCTTCGGCAAAGTCACCGGCAAGAACGACCAGCGCAACCTGCAGCTCAGCCTGCGCTACAGCTTCTAAAGGGTACTCTGCCGCAGCACTCTCCAGCCCACCCGGTCCTCCCGGGTGGGCTTTTTTTAGAACCTTGTCCCTTCCGTGAAGTCGAAGCCGCGCCTCACGCGGACGCGCGCACAGTGGGCGATAGCGCTTCGCGGTTTGACAGCATCTCCACGGTCCCACGTTAAAGCGGAAACTGCGTCCACCCCCGCCCCACAATCCTTCTTCACACCACCCGCGGCAGACGCTTCTTGCGCGTCACCTACTCCTGACTGCGGAAAACTCTTGGCCCCACCTAAAAAAATAGCCGCCGATAAACGCCGATGCACGCGGTTAAGCACTCTTGCTCTGAACCGCGTTCATCGACGTTTATCGGCGGCCAATGGTTCGTCGCGCTTACGCCTTAACCGGCTTGTCCGAGGCCTTCCAGTGCTTCTCGTCCCAGTACATGACTTTGCCTTCCCGGTAGGATTGCGCCGCCAGATTGATGACCACCACGGCCTTAGCGCCGGTCTCCACATCCAGGTGCGGTTTCTCGCGGGTGCGCACGCAACTCAGGAAGTTGCCGATATGCAGCTCCATCATGTCGGTCTGATCGATGGGAATCTGAATGTCCTTGAGACCGAATTTCTTCTCGTAGGCCTCGCCGCCGATGGCTTTGCCGCCCTTCACCTGCGGCTTCACCGTGATGAACGGAACGTTGCGCTCAAACTGGCCGTGGTCCACCATGACGATGGTCCCTTCATGTCCGCGGATCATGCCGGGAATATGGGTGTCGTTGGCCATGGAGGAACTCAGCACCAGCGAGTGGCCCTTGGCGTATTCGGCCAGCAGGTGGAAGGTGTCCGGCACTTCGCGGTCGGGCCTCCCGTCGGGCAGTTTCTTGAAGACGTAGATGCCGCCGGTGGCCATCACCTTGGTGGGGAACTGCGGCTCGTCCCAGCAGATGTTGAGCGGCGCGATCACGTGATAGAAGAGGTCGCTGGCGATGCCCAGGGAATAGTCCCAGTACTTGCGGAAGCGGAAAAAGCGGTCGGCATCCCAGGGGCGCTTCGGAGCCAGCTTGAACTGGGAACCGAGCCACATATTCCAATCGATAAAGTCGTCGCCCTTGGCGTCCGGTCCGGCGCCGGCATCGATGTCCCAGTTCCACTCGCCCTCGGTACCGTTGCGGTGGTAGGAGCCCTGGCTCTCGATCATCTGGCCGATCATGCCGTCGGCGATGGCCTTCTTGGCCTTCCACCAGATGTCGGCGGAAGTGGTCTGCGAGCCCACCTGGAGAATGCGCTTGGTCTCCTTCACGGTATCCACCAACTGCCGGGCTTCCTCGTTGGTGTGGACCATGGGCTTTTCCAGATAGACGTCCTTACCCTTGTCCATGGCGTCAATGGCCATCTTGCCGTGCCAGTGGTCCGGGGTGGCGATAACGACCGCGTCCACATCCTTCTGTTCGAGCAGTTCGCGATAATCCCGATAGCCCTTCACGTCGAACTTGGTGGCCACCATCTTCTTGCGTTTTTCGTAAACATCGCAGGCGGCGACAATCTGGCAGGCATTGTTCTTCTTGCCGAAAGCGTTGAAGGCATCGGCGTCGTAGCGGCCGCGGCCGCCACAGCCGATTACCCCGATGTTGATGCGGTCATTGGCGCCGATCACGCGGCCCCCGCTCATCTTGCCGGCGGTTTTGGCGGCAATCGCGGACGTGGTGGCAGCGAGGGTCAGGCCTGTAGCGCTGACAGATTTCAGAAAACCCCGGCGATCGAGAGGACCATTCGTTGACATGCGGACTCCTTATTTGGACGAGCGGACGTTGACTGCGGCAGGTCGCGCGGGCCATCTGTCCCGCACCACCCACTAGAGCGCCTTTCACGTGTCTTTGCAAGTTGGGCGCGGAGCGCTCTTGTGGGGCAGCTTGTCAGGGGTACCCTCTGGGTCCGGCGGATGGGCACTCGGCCAGCCGCGGCGGAGGTTGACAACCGCAGACGGTGCAGCGCGCAGAGCCCGAAGGGCGAAAGATAATAGCCCACGGCGCACAGCCGTGGGTAGGAGGCGGGCGCGTTTGCCAGCCCCGGGGACGGGGCGTAAGAAGGGACCGCCAGGTGGTTCTTCCGCCCCCTCCCAGTGCTGGCGCACCGGGCTACCATCTTTCGCCCTACGGGCTGGGCGGCATGAAATTTGTTGCGGCGCACGAAATCACGCAAGCGCTCACCCCGAGCGGCGCCTACTGCAATACCGGCAGCGTGAGATAGTTCTCCGGGATGAAGAAGCTGCCCTGAGTGATGCCTTGCGGGGCGACCTTCTGCAACTGCTGCATCAGCTCCCGGCCAGTGCGGCGGCCCGCCAGTGCGTCTGCGAAGGCTCGCGTCACCGCCGTCACTTGGGTGGCCGATTCGTGCGCGAATTCCAGGCGGAAACGCGCGATGCCGGCGGCGCGCCACGCCTCCAGGTGTTGGCTAGCTTCCTGCGCTTCGGCGCCGAAAACGGTGTTGCGGCAACCGACGTCGGCCATTACGGGGTGCGCCCGGCCGGCGGTGTCGCGCAGCGCCACGCGGTGCTCTTCGCAGGGGCGTCCGCAATCGCGATAGCTGGTTCCGGTGGAGAGGAAGCGGCAGAAGACGCAGTGCTCGGTGTGAAACACGGGCAGGTGCTGGTAAGCCACGGCCTCGATCAGTTCGCCGCCCACCTGGCGCGCCAGATCGGCCACCTGAGCGGCGTTCAGGTCGTAAGTGGGAGTGAGATGTTGCAGGCCGAGCGCGAAGAATTCCCGCGCGGTGAGAACATTGGCCGCGTTGAGGCTGAAATCGCCCGTGAGATCGCGCGGTTCGCGATGGCGAAGCGCTTCCACCAGGCCGGCGGAGCGCACCAATATCGCGCAATCGCACCCCAGCAGGAAATCGACGATCTTCTCTTCCCCCGGCTTGAGCACGCGCGGGCTGGCCACCCGCACGGCAATGCGGGCATTCCGTACGCGCTCGATGGAGGGTTTCAGCCCGTAGAGATCCAGGTAGTCAAGCGTGATGGACGCCGGCCCCAGTTCGAGGGCGGCATCGAGCTGCTCCGCCGTGCGCACCAGCAGGTGCAGGGAGGCAACCCTTCCCTCACGGTCGGGGCCCTGATCGGAGCCGCGCGATTTCGGAGCGCGGATGTCGATGTGGCGGGGAGCGCCTTGCGCCGTTTGCAGTTGCTCCACCGCCTCGCGACGCAGTTGATTCAGCATCGAACTCGGCGCAAACGGCGCTCCGGCGATTTCCAACTCCACTTCCGCCAGTTCGTACGGCGTATTTCCCAGCCGCCCCAACTGCGCGCGCAGGTACTCTTCGTCGATGGCGCGCTGCCGCGCCGCACCCAACGGCGCGTCGCTTTCCACCGTCACCTGCACCGTGCCCACGGTCCACACTGCGCGCAGCCGTTCGCCTTCGTGCGCCACCACGCGCAACGTCACCGCCTGCTTGCGGAGTGGCGTCGCCGCTTCCGTATAAACGCGGGCCACTTTGTCGATGTCCGGATCGTGCGTGCGCCAGACCAGGTCGCCGCGGGCGATGCGCGATGAATTCAACATGCCGTTGCCGAAGCGTAGTTCGCCGTGCTCGATCTCGAAAATCCGTCCGCCTTCCTCCGGCTCCTCGGGACTCCGCCAGTCGGCCGCATCGAAGACTACGCCGTCGCCCGGCTTGAGGGGCGCGATGCGCTGCGCCTCGGAGGGCTCGATCAGAACCCCGCCCTCGGTCACCTTCAGCACGCGGCCCATCAACACGCCGCGATGCCGCGGGGCCCGCCCTTCCACCACCTTCTGATGATTCGTCCCATTGAGGAAGAACGGGCCGAGGCCGCGCGAATACACCTGCTCCAGGCGCAGTTCGGCTGTGCGGTCGAGCTTCAGTTTGCGGCCCGCCCAGGCCTCGTCCACCGCCTGGCGATAGGCCGCGGTGGTCAGCGCCACGTAATCGGCATCCTTATACCGGCCTTCGATTTTCAACGTTGAGATGCCGATCTCGACAATTTCCGGCACCTGCGCGAGCGCGTAGAGATCGCCGGGGGAGAGCAGGTAGCGCGCGTCGCCCAGCGGGCGCGGTTGGCCATCCACCATCAACTCGTACGGCAGGCGGCAGGCCTGCGCGCATTGCCCCCGATTGGCACTGCGCCCGCCCCATGCCTCGGACGAAAAGCACTGGCCGGAGTACGCCACGCAGAGCGCGCCGTGGACGAAGATTTCCAGCTCGCAATCCGTGGCCTGGCGGATGGCGCGCACTTCGGCCAGCGACAGTTCGCGCGCCAGCGTCACCCGGCTGACGCCGAAGCTCTGCGCCAGGCGCACTCCATCGGCGCTGGTGACGCTCATTTGCGTGCTGCCGTGGATGTCCAGGTGGGGCGCGATCTGTTTCGCCATGCGCGCCACGCCCACATCCTGGATGATGAGGGCATCCGCCCCCGCCTCGGCGATTTCGGCCAGCGCCCGCGCGGCTTCGTCGAGTTCATGGTTGAAGACGAGCGTATTGAAAGTGATGTACCCCTTGACGCCGCGCCGGTGCAGGGTCGCCATCGCCTCGGGCAGTTCGGCCAGCGAAAAGCCCACCTTGGCGCGCGCCGTGAAGTGTTTGAGCCCGAAATAAACCGCGTCCGCGCCCGCTTCGATGGCGGCGCGCAATTGCGGCCAGTATCCGGCCGGACTCATGACTTCAGGTTTGCGGAGGGGACCCATGGAACTACTTCCAGCGTAGCGCACACCCGTTACACTACGGAGAGTGCCTACCGACCAGAGGGAGACAACGACCGCATTCCGCGTACTGGCCGCGATCAGCTTTTGTCATCTGTTGAACGACATGATGCAATCGGTGATTCCGGCCGTGTACCCCATCTTCAAGGATTCCTACCACCTGGACTTCGGCCAGATCGGGCTGATTACGCTGACCTCGCAGCTCACGGCGTCGCTCCTGCAGCCGGTGGTCGGCCTGTACACGGACCATCGCCCGACGCCCTACTCCCTGCCCGTGGGGATGACGTTCACCATGGTGGGGCTGATCCTGATTGCGTCGGCGCCCAGTTTCGCCGTGGTGCTGGCGGCGGTGGCGCTGGTCGGGATGGGGTCGGCGGTGTTCCATCCGGAATCTTCGCGCGTGGCGCGGATGGCCTCGGGCGGGCGGCATGGCCTCGCGCAATCGCTGTTCCAGGTGGGCGGCAACGCCGGGTCGTCGATGGGCCCCTTGCTGGCTGCGTTCGTGGTGCTGCCCGCCGGGCAGCGCAGCATCGCGTGGTTTTCCGGGTTGGCACTGCTGGCGATCGTGATCCTGCTGCGCGTGGGCGCGTGGTACAAGCGCCATCCGAGTATGACGCCAGAATCGCGGGCGATGCGCGCAACGGAAACGCACCTGCCGCGCCGCAAGATTGCGTGGGCGATGGCGATTCTGATCGCGCTGATCTTCTCCAAGTATTTCTACCTGGCGAGCCTGATGAGCTACTACACGTTCTACCTGATCAGCAGGTTCCACGTTTCGG
>JANYJN010000381.1 GCA_025358475.1 Candidatus Solibacter sp. | reverse complement strand
GCCCGCCGGCAAGATCCCGAGCGGCACCTCGCTTGCGATCATGCCCTCCGCCACTTCGTTGATGGTCCCGTCGCCGCCCGCCACCACGATCAGGTCCGCGCCCTCCGTCACGTGCGCGCGCGCCAGTGCGCCCGCCATGTTCGGCCCCGTAGTCGACGCCGCCGTCAGGTTGTGCCCTTCTTGTCTGAGAATTTCCGCCGCACGCTGGATCAGTGCGCCGCCACTTCTTATGACCTTGCCCGCATGGGGGTTGTAGATCAGGACGGTATTCCTGTAGGTTGTAATGGTATGAACTCCGCTTCCTCGTTAAATTATAGATGAGAGGCCAATGAAAGATCCCGCGGGCCAAATCGAGCAGCTCTCCGAAGAGCTCCGCCACCACGAACATCGGTACTACGTCCTCGACGCTCCGCTGATCACCGACGCCGAATACGACGCGCTCATGCGCCGGCTCCAGACGCTGGAAACCCAGCACCCCGAGCTGCTCACGCCGGATTCTCCCACCCAGCGCGTCGGCGGGAAGCCGCGCGACGGATTCATCAAGGTGCTGCACAGCTCTTCCCTGCTCAGCCTCGATAACGCCCTCAACGAAGGCGAACTTCGGGATTTCGACCGCCGCGTCCGCGACCTCCTCGGCGGCGCCCCATACCGCTACGTCACCGAGCTCAAGCTGGACGGACTCTCCATGGCCGCGCACTATCGCGACGGCAAATTCTCCCAAGCCATCACCCGAGGAGACGGCACGGTGGGCGAAGACGTCACTGAAAATGCCCGCACTATCCGCTCGCTTCCGCTGCGCGTGAAGAGCCCGCTCCCCAGCTTCGAAGTCCGCGGAGAAACCGTCATGAGCCGGCACGCCTTCGAACGCCTGAACGCGGGGCGCGACGAAAAGGGCCTCTCCCGCTTCGCCAATCCGCGCAACGCCGCCGCCGGCTCGCTCCGCCAACTGGAGCCGCGGGTCACCGCCGAACGCCGCCTGGAATACTACACCTACTACCTGCTCACCGAAGGCCGCCCCGCCTTCGACAGCCATTGGCGCGCGATCGAGGAGCTGCGCCATCTGGGCTTCAAAGTGGAACCAAACAGCAAAATCTGCCAGACCATCGACGAGGTTATCGACCTCTGCAATGGCTGGGAAGGCCAGCGCGAAGCACTGCCGTACGACATCGACGGCGTGGTCGTCAAGGTGGATTCCGTGGAGCAGCAGCGCCAGCTCGGCTTCACCGCCAAAGCCCCGCGCTGGGCCATCGCCTACAAGTACCCCGCGCGGCAGGCCACCACCACGGTCGAGGCCATTGAGGTCCAGGTGGGCCGCACCGGAGCTCTCACCCCCGTTGCCTGTCTCAAACCCGTCGAAGTCGGCGGCGTCACCGTCTCCCGCGCCACGCTCCACAACGAGGATGAGATCGCGCGCCTCGGTCTCGAGATTGGTGACGAGGTGGTAGTGGAACGCTCCGGCGACGTCATCCCCAAAGTGGTCCGCGTCTCCTCCCAGGGTTCTTATCGCAAACCTTTCCGCCTGCCTTCCCAATGTCCCGTCTGCGGAGGCAAGGTAGTGCGCGAAGCCGGCGAGGCCGCCAGCCGCTGCATCAATGCCAACTGCCCAGCCCGCCTCAAGGAGTCTCTGCTGCACTTCGCCTCGCGCGGCGTCATGAATATCGACGGCATGGGAGAGGCTCTCGTCGATCAACTGGTGGACCGCGGTACCGTGCGCAGCGTGGCCGATCTCTATGACCTGCAACTCGCCGACCTCGTCAGCCTGGAGCGTATGGGCGCCAAGAGCGCGGCCAAAGTGATCCGCAATATCGACCACTCACGCCAGAACGCCCTGCCGCGAGTCATCACCTCTCTGGGCATACGCTTCGTGGGCGAGCGCACCGCCATCTTTCTCGCCGATGCTTTCGGCAGTCTGGACGCGATTGAGAACGCATCGCTCGAAGAGCTCCAATTGGCCGAGGAAGTGGGACCCAAGGTCGCCGAGGCCGTGGTGCAGTATTTCAGCGAGCCCGGCAACCGCGAACTGGTGGGCCGTTTGCGCACGGCCGGCCTCCAGTTCCACTACGCTCCACACCGTCCCGCGGCGGGCCCCCTCCAGGGCAAGACCCTGGTCATCACCGGAACCTTGCCCACCTTGAGCCGGGATGAGGCCAGGCAGTTGATCGAGCAGGCCGGCGGCAAAGTTTCCAGCGCCGTGAGCAAGAAGACAAGCTACGTGGTGGTCGGCGAGGATGCCGGAAGCAAGCTTGTCAAAGCCCGGGAACTCGGCATCAACACCCTTACCGAGGACGAACTGCGCGCCTTGGCCGCCGCCGGCTGAGAGTAGGACGGGGCCAGCAGGCCTAGCCTACTGCTCTTTGATCAGCTTCGGAATCCTCTTCATACTGCTACGGATCTCGTCCGTCGCTTCCACCATCTGGTTGGTGTCGTAGATCACTCGCGGCGTCAGGAAAACCACCAGTTCCGTGCGGTTCTTAGAGATACTCTTGGAGCCGAACAGAGCGCCGATTCCCGGCAAACGGTGCAGGACGGGCACGCCCCCCGAACTCTGCAAGTTGCTCTCCAGGATGATGCCGCCGATGGCCACCGTGTCGCCGTCCTGCACCGTGACCTGCGTCTGGAAAGACCGGTTCGAAAAGGAAGGAGATTGAATCTGGCTGGATGCCGCCGGCGCCTGGGGCGAGCTCACGTTCTGGTTGATGATCATGGTCACGATGCCGCTTGAGTTGATCCGCGCCAGGATGCTCAGGGTGACACCCGAACTGCGGCTGGACACCGTGTTGGTGAACAGCGAATTGCCACCCTGCGTAACCCCGCCGACAGCCTGCGAGGTCAGCGTCGGCACGTCGTCGCCCACGTTCATGGTGGCCGTGATGCTGTCCGTCGCGATAATGCTGGGCGCCGAAATCACTCGCGTATGGCTGCTGGTCTCCGACGCCGTCACCGCGGCCAGCAATTCGTGACTGCGCAGCACCAGCGCCCCCGTAGTGAGCACGACTCCGCTGGCGCTCGAAAAGGCGTTCAGGACGCGCCCGGCAGCGCCCGCCGTGCCCGAGTCTTTCTTCTCCAGATAGGCTGACACGCCCGCCGCGAACGCCCCTTTCAGATCCACTTCGTAGATCTTGGCATCGATCAACACCTGCCGCGGTGGAATGTCCAACTGGCGCAGCAGCCCCAGTATCTGCCCGTACTCCTGCGGCGTGCCCTGAATCAGAATCGTATTGTCGAACGGGTTGGGAATCACGTGCGGCATGCGCTGATTTCCCTGCCCCTCGACCGCCCCGGCGCCCATATACTGGCCAGTCTGTCCGACCGCACTATTCGTGGCCACGCCGCCCGCTACCTGCGACACGGCCGGCGTCTGCGAATATCCGCCCATGCCCTGGTTGCCATAACTCTGGCCATAACCGCCATAACCTTGACCATAGCCCATCCCCCCGCCATAACCCCCGCCATAGCCCCCGCCATAGCCCATCTGACCGCCCATCTGGCCGCCCATCTGGCCGCCCATGCCGCCGCCATTCATGCCCATGTTGTTCTGGTTCGCCATGGCGCTGAGCGCCATCATGGCGAACGGGTTGCCGCTATAGAGCGCCATGATGGCCATCGCCACCGTGTCCGCCCGCGCGTACTTCAGCCGGTAGACGTAGCTGTTGATGGAGCCGGATGAAGCCTTCACCGCGATATCGAGCTTGGCGATCCAGTTCTCCACCTGGGTGAAAATCCCCGGATTCGGCGCCACCGCGATGATGGTGTTGATGCGGTCCACCGGGATGAATTTGACCGAACCCGCCGCCTTATCGGAAAGCGCATAGGCCTTGAAGACCAGATCCAGCTCTTTCTGCAAATCGCTGGGACGGCTGTTCTCCACCTCGAACAATCGCACGCGCTGGCCGGCGAACTGATCGCTGTCGAACAGTGCGATCAGGTCCATGGTGCGCTTCATGCTACGCGCGTTGTCTTCGATCAACAGCAGGTTGGCCGGTTCGTATACGCTGACAAACGCGCCTTCCCCGAGAAACGGCTTCACCAGATTTTGAATCTCCGACGCGGTGGCGTACTTCAGGAAGATCAGATTCATTACCATCCGCTCATCGTCGGGTAGCGTTTTCGGGTCGATATTGACCATGGGCTGGAGCGGTAGCTGGTTGATGCGGTTCACCGGCACGATGCGGTAGGTATCGCCCACCTTTACCATGGCGCTGCCATTCACCCGCAGGATGGTCTCGAGCAGCGGCATGTAGTCCACCGGCTTGACTTCCCCATAGGTGAAGATGGATACCGTGCCCTTTACCCCCGGGTCGAGGATGTAGTTGATCTTCAGCCGCTTCGCCAGCAGATCGATCATCTCGGTCAGCGAGGCGTTGGGCATGATGAACGCGCCGCTATCGGTGAGCCGGGGAGCATTCGTGGCGGGGGCGTTTTGCGGTTGCGTGGCCGTGGGCGGTGCCGCCGGCTTGGGCGGTTCCTGCTGAGCCGGTTCGGGAGGCCCGATTACACGAGAGGGAGCAATCTGTGCCGCGAGCACGCAACTGGAGGCGAGCGCCGCCAGGATCAACCGAAAACGAATCGAGAGGCGCATGATTAGTCCTGTTTGGAAACTGTTTTGCCGCTGGCTTGGGAATTTGCGAAGGCGGCCTTCTCGGTCTCATCCAGTTCGGATTTCTTCTTTTCCCATTTCCACAGGCCAAACGGTCCCTGCCGCTCGAACCACACTTTGTCGCCATCTTCCGTCGCCTTGATGCCGGCGCCGCCGGCGGCGGGCTCCTTGGTGGCGGCGAGTTGCGGTGTGTCTTCCAGGCGCGCCACCCCGAACGGTGTCTTGTGATAGATCCACTTCTTACCCTGCGGATCGGCGTAGTGGTAATCGCCGTCGGCGCCCAGGACCGCTTCCGCTGGAATGGGCATCGGCTTGGAGCCGTCCCTCACTTGGGGAGCTGTAGGCGCCCGAGGCGCTGGCTTAGCAGTTGCCTTAGCAGTTGCCTTGGCTGCTACCTTTCGCCCCGCATTCTTCACCGGAGGGTTGGCCTGAGGGTCCTGGCCCGAAAGCGCCAAAGCAGAAACGAAAACCGCGAAAAGTAATTTCATAAGAATCTCTCCTGGCACTGCCTATTTCACCGGATCCCACACACAGAACGCGCCGAACGGTGTGCGCCCCTCGGTTTTCTTGAAACCATTCACCACCGTGCCGGCCGGCGTGCTGTCGTTAACATCGCAGATCCGGGTTCCCATCGCCGTCAGTTCGCCCGGCCCGATAACCGTTTTGATTTGGGGGGGCGGCGGCGCGCTCGGCGCCGGGGAAGATCGCGCGTCCGTCCCCACCGCCGCTGCCGCGGGGCGGTCAATCATCGAGCTCAAGGAGCGCCGGGCCAACTCGCCATTGAACGTCCAGGCGAAGGTGATCTCACTAGTAGTGACGTCCACCAGCTTGAATTGGCCGATGGTCTCCCCCGGTTTAATCGCTTTCTCCTGCATCCCGGATTTTTCCACCAGCAGCGCCATCGGTCCATCGCCGAGATTCATCTGTCCGTGATAGCGCGGCAGTTCCGGCATGGGGGGTGGCGGCAACTCCTTGACGATTTCGGGATTGCGTGAAGGATGAAACAGGTCCTGTATCGCTACGTCCTTATAACGCGACGGCATCACGGGAGCGTCGTTGGGCAGGGGGACGAATGGCGGCGCCGGCGACGGAGAAATGCGGACCGCGCGCAATGCCGCTTGCCGGGCTTTCGCCGCCTGGTACTGGTCGCTCAACTGGACGCCGCCAAAAATCACTGCCAGCAGCAGCAGGGCATTCAACAACACCAATTTGCGATTCACAACGCGCTCCCGGTTTTCTTCTCCAGGGCCAGCTTCCGGGCGACCACGCCGGAGAGCGTCAGGCGCACTTGAATGGTCTTGTTCTTGTCGGCGCTGCCGGTGATCTGGATCTGGCTGGTGGAGAGCAGTTCCGGCTGGTTGGCGAGCGCCGCCAGCAGGTTGACCAACTGCTCGATCAGGCAGGTGAAGCGCACCGTGACGGAAGCCTCGCCGTAATCGGCGCCCAACAGCTTGACGCGCATGTCCTCAATCCCGCGGATGTCGATTCCATTGGCAGCGCCCACCTTGTGCAGCAGTTCCTGCAACTGAGCCTGCGCCTGCGCACTGGTCTCCGCCTTGAGCATGCCCTTCTCGCGCGATTCCAGTTCGACGGAAGCCTGCTTCATGAGAGCTTCCTTGCCGGGGACGGTAGCGGCAATCTGGCGCAACTTCTCGAGCCGCTTCTCCGCCAGCGGCGCCGATTCCGAGGGCGCGACCACTTCCGGCGAGCGGCCGGCCAGCGCAAAGTGGAGGATCAGGAAGGCGGCCGCGGAGGAGATCAAGAGGATGGCGGTCTTGCGGTCGAGCTTTCCGACAGTCATTTGCCCTTCCTCCGGTTGGTACGAATCTGGAAGGTCTCGCCACTGGCCCGGGGAGCGGACATCTGAATCTCGGTCTTCTCAAAGAACGGAGACGCGTCCAGGATCTTCAACAGGGGCGCGGTCTGCGGCGCCTCGCCAGCAATGCGCACCGCGTCGCGCGCCAACTCAATGTTGTTGCTCCACGCCGGCGGTTCCAGCAGGTGCGTCAGCTCATTGAGCGCGTCGAGATCGGTGCGCGTCTGCTTGCGGAACTGGTCGAGCAGTTGCGCCCGGGCGCGGGTGTGGGCGGTCTCCTTGTCCAGCGAATCGGCGCGTTTGTGGAGCGGTTCCAGCGCGGCGATCTGGGAGCCGATTTGCTTGAGATACTGTTTCTCGCTCCAGGAGGCGTAAGCCGCCATGGAACCGGCCACCAGGAGAAGGAGGGCGGCCAGCACCATAGTGGGGACGAACACCGCGCGGGAGTTGAAGCGGCGATACTCCGGCGGCAGTAGATTAGCCGCCGGAGCAAACCGGGGACAAGCCCCGGACAGGGCCGTGGCGTAGGGCAGGGCATTGCGGGAAAGGTCGTTTTCGACGGGATTGACGGCCGGGGTGGGCAACATCTCTTCCAAGGTCTTGGGAGCGGTGCCGGCCGGCAGGCGCAACTCGGAGAGGGCCAGCATGGTAGCGCGCTCCGGGGCCAGATCGAATTCCGCGCTGAACAGCGGGCGCGACGGGCTTTCGCCGTAGACTTCCACGGCGCCAGCGGCGGAGCGGCTGAGCGCCACGAATCCCCCGCCCGCGAGGCCAATGCCATTGAAGCGAATGGCGGAGTGTACCGCCGCGGCCGAAAAGGTGAAGCTGCGCGCCGCGACGCCCGCCTCGTCAAAAAGGGCGACATAGCGCTGGATGGTGGTACGCGGCACGATGCCCACCAGCACGCCGCCGTAGGCGAGCGGCGACCAGCCCCACACGACATCATCCTCGCCGTAGGGGTGGAGTGTATCCAGTTGGAAGCGGATGGCGCCCTTGACATCCTTGGCGGCCACGCCGGGCAAGGCGATCTGGCGCACGATGACTTCGCGGCGCGGCAGCAGGACCGTGGCGCTGAGGCGTTCCGCGCCCGACGCCTTGAGGAAGCGAGTGTACTGGGCACCCCACTCGGCGGCGGGGCGCGTGGCATAGTCTTCGATGGAGAGACGGCCCAACACCTGGATCTTGTTGGGGCGCACCCGCGTTACGGCGACTTCGAGACTCTTGGCGCCGATCTCCAGGCCCACGCCGGAACCAAAGGCCAGCAGTCTGCGGAAGTCTTTGCCGATGGGGAAGGCGATGGGTAAATCCAGGGGCATGGTCTGGCTAGTTGCTCCACGTGGCGTCGTACCAGCGCAGGATGTGGACGGGGGGATCGTAAGCACCGTAGGGCATGTACTTGACCTGGGCCGCCACGGTCCGCTTCATGTCCGAAAGCTGGCCGTTGGGCAGGCGCACGCGGGCGGTGGCTCTAATGGTGACGACGGAGTTGCCCTCCAGGCGCAGGAACTGCGCCGCGGGACCGAGCATGGGCGCCAGTTGGCCGAGGCGCTCCGGAGTGAGGGGCGCGTTGCGGCGCTGCTGGAGCAGCAACTGGATGCCATCCGGGGTCAAGCCAATCGCCTCCAAAACCGCGGGGTCGGCGGTATTGGCATCCACCGGGCCCTTGGACCCGAACACGGAGAGGCATTCCACGAGGCCGCTACGCCGTATGAGGCGGGGTTCACCGCTCCCGAGGTTTCCCTGGGCGGGGACGTAAGTGCCGTAAAAGATCTCGGGGGTTATGCCTCTCACCGAAAGTAATTCCTCTACCTCTTGCAAAGACGCACCATGGCCCGGAAAAGACGGAGCCGGCGAGGGAGAAAGCGCCCCACCAGCGCCGCCCCGGCGGGCGAGGATACCCTCGGTGATCTCCATGGCCGGGCCGGGTTCGACGCCGAGTGCAGTCACCAGGCGCATCAAGCGGTCGGGAGGCACGCTATTGACGTCGAGTTTGGCCGTTTCCGGAATGAGTTCGACGTGGGCGACGCCGGAGGGAAAGGTGTAGTCCACCCAGGCGGCACCCTCTTTGATTTTGCGCTCGCCCTGGTAGGAAACGGCCCACAGCAGTTCGAGGGCGGCGCGATCCACCGCACCGGTAGCCAGATAGTAGCCGCGGACCTCGTCGAGAACGGTAGAGGTGCGGTCGGTTTCGCCGCGCACCGTGTTGGCCAGGGAGAAGGCGATGGCGGCCAGGGCAGCGGAAATCCAGAGCACCATGAGGAGAGCGCTGCCGCGGGTGGGCCGAGGATTGGGCAATGGCTCCCGATCCCGGCGAAGCCGGTACCAAACAGGAATTCGCTTCACCGCAGAGACGCAGAGAGCGCAGAGATCAGCGCGGAGAAAACCGAGAACGCGCTCAACGGGAGGGGCAGGGTTCGCGGCTCCCTGGGGGGTGGGCGGAGGGGGCGGTTCCGGGACCCGGTTGCGGGACAGCATAGTGGAAAGACAGGCCAGGAGGCCTGTCCTACAATATGTCGGCATAGGGAAGCTCCAGGCGGCGAAAGATGTGGATGGGGGCGACGACGCTGATGGGCTGAAGGCGGGCGGCGTCGGGATCGAGGGGCGCCATCTCGATGCGTACGGCGCGCGGCCAGTCATCACCGGCAAAGCGCGGCACCCAATGCGGCGGCAAGTTCGCGTCCGGCGGCTGTTCCAGGTAGGTAAAGCGGCAGAAGGCCAGCTTGTCGGCGAGTACAAAGGAATTCGGCCCGGCGGAGGCGCCAAAGAACTTGTGGGGGCCGAGGCAGGAGCGGCCGGCCGCCAGCGGCGACTGATACGGAGCCTCGTTGACGACCAGGCGTACACCGCGGCCCTCGGCGCCCGCAATGACGAAGATTTCCAGCATCTGCGGCTGCCCGCGCCACGCGCCCTGGAGCGAAAACGTGGACACCAGCCGCATGGTCTCGGGCTCGCCCTGGAAGAATGCGGCCGGGGTTCCGCCGCCCTCCGGTCCCGCTCCGCACTGCGCCACCACGGGGACGAGGCCTTCCAGTTCCTGCTCCAGAATCCGCTGGGCGCCGGCGACGCGCCGATTGTCCATCAGCCGGGTCTGGGTCTTGGAGTAGGCATTCAGGCCGATGCGGAGGGCGAACATGAGGCCGACGGAGAGGAGGCTCAACAGCACGACGGCGATCAGCAACTCCATCAGCGTCACGCCGGCGGTGGGACGGCGCCTCATCGGGGCGCCCCGGAATCCTCCGGCCGCAGTTTCCGCCGCCGGTAGCTTTCGAGCGGGAAGGTGCGGCGCACGGCGCCGGACATCCACCAGATTTCCAACTGGATGCGATCAAGCACCCAGTTGCCCGCGACCGGCGTGGGCGTGGCCGACTCCGCCACGGTGACCTGGGCGCGCCAGCCACATTCCAAACCGCCGGTGATGGCCGGGTCGAAGACACCTTCCCGGGACACGCTGGGATCCGCCAGCAAACTATTCATGCGCAGGCGCGCCAACTGGACGACGCGGTCATAATCGCGCAAGCGGGCGGCATTGCGGGTGGAACTGGCGATGCCGCTCATCAGACCGCCCACCGCGATCCCCATGATGGTGGTGGCGACGATCATCTCGAGCAGCGTGAATCCGTGGGTGGCTTTCACTGGATGGCTCACGGGATGGCTCACGGGTTTACAACGCTTTCCACGCGAGGGAAGCCGGTCATCGGGTCGAGGTGTACCCGGCGATGCGCGTTGCGGCGGTTCCCCAACTGGATGGAAATGCCGGGAACGGTAGCGCCGGGGAGGAAAAGGATGCGGCGCGGCTGTGTGGGGTCGGCGCCCTCTTCGGCCGGCAGGACGGCCTCAATGGCGACGCCGTCCGGCATCTTGAGCTCGCGGGTGAAGCCGGGCTCGTTGGAGTACAAAGTGAGCCGCCCTTCCTGCGGAGAGACGACGAGTTCGACGGGCTGCTGGCGACGCTCGGCGCGATTGACGGCGGCGTTGAGGAAGGCGGCGACCGAATCGCTGGCGGAGACCATGCGCACGCTGTCGAGCCCGGCGGAGGCGGCGGGGAGGCTTAGGCCTACGATCAGGGCGATGATGGCCACGACGACGACCATCTCGACGAGGGTGACGCCGCGGGTGGGATGGTGGGACGGGGAAGCGGAATAGGGAGATGAGGAGCGAGAGAGGCGTTCGCCTTGACGCGGAGACGCGGAGGGGCGGAGGAAGACGCGGAGAAAAGGGAGGACAAGAGAGAGCAGGGGCGAAGGATTCACGCGTTGGCCGGGCAGAGAACGCGGAGTAAAGAAGTCCGAGCTTGGCTCGGATGGACAAGGCAGAGCCTTATCCCACGGGGCAACGGACAGGGGCGAAAAACCCCACCCGCGTGGCTTGGTGGGGCGGACCCCCCGGGTCCCGATGCTACGAGCGAAGAGCGGGTCCAGGGG
>JANYJN010000380.1 GCA_025358475.1 Candidatus Solibacter sp. | reverse complement strand
CTGATGGGCTATCTTCCACGGGACCTCCTGATGAATCAGGGTTTCATTCGCCGTGCGAGCGAGAAACTGTCGCACATTGCCAGGGAGCTGAAGGACGCGCCGCCATTGTTGGTGGGTGTCGCGACGCCGAACCCCTCGGACGTGGGACGTCCCTTGTATAACAGCGCGGTGTTGCTGCGGGGCGGCGCGGTGGGGCAGGCCTTTCACAAATCGCTCCTGCCGACCTACGATGTCTTCGATGAAGACCGTTACTTTGAGCCTTATAAGGGGACGCAGATTCTGGAATTGAACGGCGTGCGCCTGGGCATCAGCATCTGCGAAGACGTTTGGAACGACCGCGATTTCTGGCAGCGGCGGCGCTATCACCAGGATCCCATCGAGGCGATGGCCAAAGCGGGTGCGCAAGCGATTGTCAATCTCTCGGCGTCGCCGTTCACAGTGAATAAGCATCGGTTGCGCGAGGAGATGCTTGGGCACATGGCGCGGAAATACGGCCTGCCGGTGGCCATCGTGAATCAGGTGGGCGCCAACGACGACTTGATCTTCGACGGCCGCAGCAGCGTCTTCGATTCGCAGGGTAAGTTGTTCGCGCGCGCCAAAGGTTTCGAAGAGGACGTACTGACGGTGGATCTGATGGCCGGAAAGGGCGAGATCGCGGATGACGATTTTCTGCCCGAGTCCGAGATCTGGAACGCGCTGGTGCTCGGGGTGCGCGACTATGCCCGCAAGACGCGCTTCCGCAAAGTTCTGCTGGGGCTCTCCGGCGGAATCGATTCGGCTCTGACGGCGGCGATTGCGGCCGATGCCATGGGTCCGGAAAACGTTCTGGGTGTGATGATGCCCTCGATCTATTCGAGCCAGGGAAGCGTGGACGATTCGGTGGAACTGGCACGGAACCTGGGTATCCAGACCATGCGGCTGCCGATTTCGGAAATTATGAAGACGTACGACGGGGTGTTGGCGGACGCCTTCGCCGGACGGAATCCGGACGTGACCGAGGAGAACATCCAATCGCGCATTCGCGGCAATCTGCTGATGGCGCTCTCCAACAAGTTCGGGTCGCTGCTGCTGACGACGGGCAACAAAAGCGAGATGTCGGTGGGATACTGCACGCTGTACGGCGACATGAACGGCGGGTTGGCGGTGATCGCGGACCTGCCGAAGACCATGGTGTACCGGGTGGCGCGGTGGCGGAACCAGCGTGGTGCGGCGATCCCGGAATCGACCATCAGCAAGGCGCCATCGGCCGAACTGCGGCCGGATCAGACCGACCAGGACAGCCTGCCGCCCTACGATCTGCTGGATGCGATTCTGGAATTGCACGTAGAGCAGTGCCGGAGCGCGGAAGAAATTATAGCGGAAGGCTACGATGAGCAGACGGTGCGCCGGGTGCTCCGCCTGGTGCGTATCGCGGAGTTCAAGAGGAAGCAGGCTGCCCCGGTTTTGAAGGTGACGTCGCGCGCCTTCGGCACCGGTTGGCGGATGCCCATTGTCCGACAGGAATAAGCGCGCACGGAAAACTTCCAATAGTGTGCCCGCGTCAGATTGCCCAAGAAATAGGCGAACCAACCGGACGAGACAACTCCGCCCATGGGCGGAATGTAATCAAGACACAGACCCGCGACTGTCAGAAGCCGTGAAATAATGCAATTCGCAGGCGAAAGCGCCTGCGCCACCACCGGCAAGTCGTTTGCCCGCAAAGGTGCGGCAGGCGCTTTCGCCGGCCAATTTCCTTGTCGGGTAAGCTCAGTGCCCGCTCTTGATGGAGAGGAACCCGCTGACGTTCTCCCACAGCAGTTTGGGAAAGCTCTTGTCGAGGTAGGAGCGGATGGAGACGTAACACTCGTCGCACTGGTTGGTGGCCGTGAACCCGGCGATCAGTGCTTCGCGATCTTCCAGGCGGTAGCGCTGGAACTGCATGGAGCACGGCTGCAAAGCGCCATCGGCGGTGACCACCAGAAAGCGCTGTCCGGCCTTGCAGCCGGGCGTGCCGCCGTTGGCGAAGTACTGGCGCGTGGCCTCCAGTGTACTGGGCGAATTGACAAGCCAGTTGGTGGAATCGCGGCGCAGTTCCACGCGGCGCAGCCGCTCGCCGAGTTCGGCGAGTTGTTCGGGCGAACCGGGGAAGTAATCCCGGCAGCCGGTGCGGCGCGCCGAATATGCGCTATAGCAGAGGTTCACACCCCACTCCCGGGCCTTGTCCGCGAGGGCCTCGATCTCCCCCAGGTTCTCGGTGGTGATGCAACTATTGAGCACGATGTCGTCGTGACCCAGTTTGGCCAGGCGCGGGATAAGGTCTTCCAGATGGCTGTAAAGACCGGGATAAACGCGAAAGTCGTCGTGGCGCTGATCGGGAAAGTCCAGGCTAACGGAAAACTGGTCGATGCCGGCGGCGCGCAGGGCGAGGTACTTCTCCTGCGTCATGAGGGACCAGTTAGAGACCAGGATGGTGTACGGCAGGGTGGAACCGTTCTTGATGCCCCGCACGATTTCCACCACGTCGTCGCGCATCAACGGCTCGCCGCCCGAAACCTGCACCACGCAGGGGCGCAGTGCCTCCATATAGCGGCGATAATCGGCGGGCTTCAGATTACGCGATTCGTCGCGAGGGCCCCCGTGGTCGCAGTGTTTGCACCAGCAGGTGCAACTGTCGGTGACTTCAAAAGAAACCACAATCGGCCGGTTGGCAAGCCAGTTCTTCGATCCTCGCCCGATGATTCGGAAGGAATCCGCCAGTGATACCTTACGCAAGTAGCGATGGTAACATGTGGCGCGCTATGCTCAGAAACGTGACGAGCGACCGGGAGTTGATTCAAATCGTGGATGCGGCGATGACAGAAGCGGTGCGCCTCAGCGGCCCGTGGGTGGT
>JANYJN010000361.1 GCA_025358475.1 Candidatus Solibacter sp. | reverse complement strand
CAGTGCCCGGGGGCAGCGACGACGTGGTAATGCCCAAAGCAGGCGGATTGATGATCAGCGACAAGGCAGCCGTGGCGGAGGTCGCCGCGCTGTCCGTCACCCGCACCGTGAAGGTATTGGAAGCGGCAGTGGTCGGCGTGCCCGAAACGGTCCCGCCCACGGCGAGAGTCAACCCTGCGGGCAGCGCTCCGCTCCCCACTGCCCACGAATAAGGCGGCGATCCGCCGGAAGCGGCGAGCTCTTGGGAATAGGCCACGCCGACCGTGCCGGCGGGCAGCGACGAGGTGGCAATCACTAAGGCTGGGGGATTGATGGCGATGGTCAGGGCCGTGGTAGTAGAGGTCGCCGCGCCGTCCGTCACCCTCACCGTGAAGCTACTGGACGCGGCGGTGGTAGGAGTGCCCGATATGATGCCGCCCGCGGCGAGAGTCAACCCAACCGGCAGCGTCCCGCTGGCCACTGCCCACGAGTAAGGCGGCGATCCGCCGCCCGCGGCGAGCGCTTGGGAATAGGCCGTGCCGGCCGTGCCGGGAGGAAGCGACGAGGTGGTAATCGCCAAAGGGGGCGGATTGATGGTCAGCGTCAGGGCCGCGGTAGGAGAGGTCGCCGCGCTGTCCGTCACCCTCACCGTGAAGATACTGGACGCGGCGGTGGTAGGCGTGCCCGATATGATGCCGCCCGCGGCGAGAGTCAACCCAACCGGCAGCGTCCCGCTGGCCACTGCCCACGAGTAAGGCGGCGATCCGCCGCCCGCGGCGAGCGCTTGGGAATAGGCCACGCCGACAGTGCCGGCGGGCAGCGACGATGTGGTAATCGCCAAAGGGGGCGTAATAGCGATCGTCAGGGCCGCCGTAGCGACATCGGGAATGATGGATCTGCTGTCCGTCGCCAGCACCGTGAAGCTACGCGATCCGGCAGTGGTAGGCGTGCCCGATATGGCCCCGCCCGCGGCCAGCGTCAACCCTGCCGGCAGCGATCCGATCGGCAGCGTCCAGGAGATAGGGGTTGTCCCACCCTTGGCTGTCAGGGTCTGCGAATAGGGCACGCCAATAGTGCCGGCGGGCAGCGACGTCGTGGTGATCTTGAGCGGCGCCGCCTGCCCTACAAGGATCGCGGGCGCCAGCAATCCAGCCAAGAGAAAGACGAGCTTCCGAGCCACGTGCTGGCTATTAATAATGCTCATTGGCCAGAACCCCGGTCTTGTTTACGCGCGCGGCCCCGATCAGGCGACGCAAAGTTCTGGGAAATGTGCAAGTCCATGGCGGTGCTCCCAGCTATTGTGGTCCGCCAAAGACCGGAGTTCCGGGAATGACGATGGTAGCGGACGGTGTTGCCGATGCCGACTTCGCTTTTCCGCCGCGGAATGCCAACGCCGCGCCCCCTGCCGCCGCACCGCCCAGGATGGCTATAAGCGCGATCTTACGCGACGAGGCATGAGCTCCGGGGTCCACGTTGGTCTGCGTGATGGAAGCTGCGGCTGTAAGGCCGCCTCGCGATGCGCTGACCCGAATCTGAAATGGTCCGGCAATCCGGTTCGGATGCAGCCCCCGCGCCACGGCTTCCCCGCGGTCGTCCGCAGTTAGCGTCAGGCTACTGCCGCTGTCCCCGAAGAACCCGCCGGCGCCTTCTGCGGGCAGCAGGAAAGTCACTACGGCCCCCGCCACACCCTGGTTATTCGCGTCCTCTACGCGTACTACCGTTTCCTTCGCGTGCGGCGATCGGACGTTGTTAATGGCGCCTTCGCCCTCTAAGACCACTACGTGAAGCGAGCCTTGTGCCGCTAATGTGATACTCATCACAAAGAATCCAAGAGTTCGCATGCCCATGGATACCTTATACCGCAAGCGATCCGGCCCCACCAAGAGGGCACCGCAGCGATATGTAATGTATAGAACGGGGGCTGACGAATAGATTTGTTCTCTTCGCCGCGTCACTTATAAGCTTGAAGAGGAAGCGGGCCGTACATCATGGACTCCACGGCTTTGGATGCGGGATTCGACGTCTGGCAAGCCGATGGCAGCGCCGTCCGGATCGAATACTCGCGGTCCGTCATGGAAGAGCTTCGGCTGGCCGCCTGCGATGGCTTCAATCGTCTCAAGAATGGGGTGGAGATTGGCGGCGTTCTGTTTGGAGTCCGCGATCCGGATGTTCTGAAGATTATGGCGCACCGGGCGCTGGCATGCGAATATGCGTTTGGTCCGACCTTCACGCTCTCGGAGAAGGACCGGCGCGGGCTTGAGGAACTGCTGCTCTCGCCCACTACCGATAGCAGCCTTTCCGGGATGCAGGCCGTAGGCTGGTATCATTCCCATACCCGCTGCGAGATTCTGCTCTCGGAAAAGGACCTTCAGGTCTACCAACAGTATTTTCCGGAAAGCTGGCAAATCGCGCTGGTGCTGCGCGTGGGTTATTTTGAGCCTGTTCGGGCCGGTTTCTTTTTTCGCGAGCCCGATGGAGGGGTTCAAGCATCGTCTTCGCGCCAAGAGTTCATCGTCAAACCGGTGAGCGGCCAACCGGAGATACGTTTGCCGGGCGACGGCGCGCCGGCGGGCATCGCGCTAGCGCGGGTGAACGCTGCGCTTCCGCAACCAGCGCCGGTGGACCCGTACCCGCAGGCGCTGGCCATCTCTCACACTCCGCGAAGGCAGTTGGAACCGCCTCCGTCCCCGGCGCCACCGGCTGCTTCCGGCTACCCTGGACGACGCTGGGCCTGGAGCATAGCTGGGATCGCCGTAGCCTTCGCCGGGGTGCTGTTCTGGGCTGGCAGCTCGCGTGCCTCGGCGGGCCTTTCCGTGCGCGAGCTGGATGTAGGAGACCAACTGCGGATCGATTGGAACCACAGTTCCCGTGTGATCGAGCAGGGCCAGAGCGGCGCGGTCGAAATTGAGGATGGATCGGTCAAGTTGCACGAAGAACTATCTCAGGAGTATCTGCGCGCCGGTAGTATTACTTACCTGCGGACTACCGGCAGCGTGCTGGTGCGTCTGGTGGTACGCGGCGCGGACCATAGCACGCTTTCCGAAACCAGCCTCTACCGCGGGCCGCCGCCGGTGACGAGGGCCGTTAAAACGGATGCCAACTCGGCCGACCGCTCCGCGAAAGACGAGAGCGACGCCGCGACTGTGCCACTGGAGCGAGTTCCGGAAGCCGAACCTGTGGCGGCGCTGGATCACCCGTCGAATCGGACGCGCCCTGAGGCGCGCGTGAACACCGCAAATGCCGGCCAGACACCTGCTCCGTCGCCGGTGCGGCACCGGCTGGTGCTGCCCCCGGCCGAGGTTCCGCGCCCTGCCGAACCTATACTCCCGGCGCCTCCCGTGACCGCGACGAACACAGTGGGGGTAATGGCGCCCATTATCCCGCGGATACTGCCCGCGCCGGCAGCGGCACCGGCACCGCTGAACCACGATGACGAAGGTCCCAAAGCCGGAAAAATCATATGGACTGGTAAACTCGCCCGGAGCGGCACCATTGAGATTGTGGGCAATCGCGCGTCGCAAGGTCACCTTACCGGAGGTTTGCCCGGCGTCCCGATCCGCGTGCAGGTCTTTCCATCCGAACTGATCCAGGAAGGCTTGCGCATCTTCGCCGCGGACCCGAGCGCGATCAGCCCGCCGGAGGCGCCCGGAGCACAAAACGGGTGGAACC
>JANYJN010000353.1 GCA_025358475.1 Candidatus Solibacter sp. | reverse complement strand
GGCCTCATGCTGCTGCTCGACCAGCGCCGCGGCCTCCGCTCGCGCGTCATTCGCGCCATGGCCGGACGGCCCAAGCTCTTCGCCGGTATGCTCGCCATGCATGTCGGCGAACTTTCCACCGCGAATTTCCTCTCTAACGGGCTGGCCCTCGGCTGGCGAATGCTTACCCTATGATGAAACCGATGCGTCTGTTCGTACCGCTCTGTGTGTCCGCCCTCCTGCTGGCTGCCGGCGAAACTCTCCCCTCGCAGCCCAGGTCGATTGCGATCGACCCCGCGCAGACTAAAGTGGAATTTACCCTCGCCAGCCTGCTGCACACGGTCCACGGGGACTTCCACCTCAAGCGCGGTACCCTTAGCTTCGACCCGCGGTCCGGCAAGGCGTCCGGCGAACTTGTAGTGGATGCCACCAGCGGCGAGAGCGGCAGCCCGGCCCGCGATAAGCGAATGCACGCCGCCATTCTGGAGAGCGCGCAGTACCCCGAAATCGCTTTCCGCCCCGATCGCGTGGATGGCAAAGTCGCCCCCGAAGGCAAGTCCCAAGTACAACTGCACGGCCTGTTCACCATTCACGGCGTGGCGCACGAAATCCTGTTCCCCGCCACGGTGGACGCTGCCGGCGGCCAGTACACCGTGGCCGGCACTTTCGAAGTGCCCTACGTGAGGTGGGGCATGAAGAACCCCAGCACCCTGCTGCTCCGCGTCAGCGACAAGGTGGAGATCACCATCCACACCATCCTGCACACAATGTAAGTGGCATAAGGCTCCGCCTTGTGCATCCGAGCGAAGCCCGGAGTATAGGGCGCAGAAGTCCGGGTCATATGTCACCGCAACCCGCTCGCTGACGCTCGGGGCTCCGATGGGAGCCCTAACCGTGAGGGAGCGGCTGCGCCCGATGTAAGTGGTATAAGGAACCTTGGACGGGTGGCGCAGAAGTCCGGGTCATATATCACCGCAACCCGCTCGCTGACGCTCGGGTCTCCGATGGGAGCCCCTAACCGTGAGGGAGCGGGTTGCGCCCAACAGCACAACTTCACGCCGTCGGGGCATCAGTTCAGTTGTTACTGGTCGCAGCTGCCGCGTTCTTGACATACTTATTCAGCCACGTCATTTTTTCCCAGAGCACGTGTTCAATGGTTTCCTTGCCGCGATAACCGTGGGCTTCGAAGGGCAGGAAGACCAGGCGCGCCACGCCGCCGTTGCCGCGGATGGCCTGGTACATGCGGTCGCTCTGTATGGGGAAGGTGCCGTCGTTATCGTCGGCCTCGCCGTGGATCAACAGCATCGGCGTTTTGATCTTATCGGCATACATGAAGGGCGACATCTTCAGGTAGACATCGGGGACCTGCCAGATGGTGCGGCGCTCGCTCTGGAAGCCGAACGGCGTCAGCGTGCGATTGTGCGCGCCGCTCTCCGCGATTCCGGCCTTGAAGAGATCGCAGTGGGCCAGCAGGTTGGCGGTCATGAACGCGCCATAGCTGTGGCCGCCCACGCCGACGCGCGCCGGATCGGTCACACCCATTTCGGCTGCCTTATCGATGGCGGCTTTGGCGTCGTCCACGATCTGCTTGATGTAGGTGTCGTTCGCCGTGTCGGGGCCGCCGACTACCGGCATGGACGTGTTATCCAGCACGGCGAAGCCATCCAGTACGTGGAAGAGTTGCGAGTAACCCGTGACCTCGGTGAAGCGCTTGGAGGATCCTGAGACTTGTCCCGCGGTACCGGCATCGTTGAACTCGCGCGGGTAGGCCCAGATGAGCGTGGGAAGGCGCGTACCTTGCTTGTAATCGGGCGGCAGATAGAGTTCGAAAGATAGCGGTACGCCGTCGGCTCGTTGGTAAGTCACTAACTGTTTCTTGACCTTACGGAAGATGGGCTGCGGATCGGGGAAGCTGGTCATGGCGGTCATCTTGCCGTCCGCCGTGCGCACGTAATAATTGGGCGGCTCGGTGGGGCTTTCGCGGCGCGTGAGGAACTTCGTGCCGTGGCTGTCGAGCAGGGCATCCACCACTTCGTAATGGTCGTCATCCGACTGGAAGAGGCGCTCGCTTTTGCCGGTGGCGAGGTTGTAGCGGTCTAAGAAGGGGTGGTCGCCCTTAGGCCCGGCGCCGAGGCCGGTGAGGAACATATTGTCCCCGTCCTGTAGGATGACGCGCCCGCCGGAGGGGAGAGCTTTGAGCATGGGCGTGCCGGGGTCCTTGTAGCGGTCCTGGCTGTTGCGGCTCCAGACCAGCTTGGGCGGCTGAGCGGGGTCGTCGATTTCGATCTGGAAGGTGCGCACGCGGCGCGTCTGGCGTTCGAAATCTTCAATGAAGGCGCGCCCGCCTTTTTCGAAAAACTGAATGCCGCTGAAGCGCTGCTCCGTCTTGGCGATCTCGCGCGGCTCTCCGGTGAAGGGCGCAGTCAGCGCCCGCAGGCGGTCGCGATGGGGAACCTTGTTCTTGAGGTCGCCCTTGTCGAGCGCTTCCACCCACATCAGGGTGGCGGCGTCATTGGGACGCCACTGTATGTTGCGCGGTCCGGTGGTCACGCCGTTGATGGGCACGCGATCTTCCAGCGGAGCGCTGGCGACTTTGTGGATCACCTTGCCCGCGCGGTCCCAGATTTCGATTTCCTTGGGGAACGCGCGTGCGTCGTGCAGGTAGGAGAAAGGGCGGTGGATGGTGGTGACCACGAGGTACCTGCCATCGGGCGAGATGCGCGCCGATTCGATGATGCCGGCGTTGCCGATGGGCGTGGCCTTGCCGGTGGCGGCATCGACGAGTGCAAGCTGCGAGGTGGCGTAATACTCGAAGAGATCTTCGTCGTGCGGATTCTGCAGCATGTCCTCATGGGTGACCTCGGGCGATGCGCCGCCGAGGCTTTCCTGCACGTGCGGCCCGGTGGGGACGAGTGGTTCGAGGGGGGCGGGGCCGCGGCCGGCTCTAACCATCTGGACGAGGAGCGTCTTGCCGTCGGGCATCCACTGCACTTCGGAGGGGCCGGCGACCGCTCCGCCGCGTCCACCACCGCCACCGCCACCCATGACGGCGTTGATGTGCACGCCTTCGATCTGGCGCGTTTTACCGGTGGTGTCTCCGAGCCAGAGTTCGATGCCGCGCCCGGTGGTGTTGGTGAAGGCGAAGCGGGTAGCGTCGGGGCTCCAGCGTCCGAGGGTAAGCCTGGGGTTGGCGGGAAGGTCAATTTTGACCTCGGTGCCTTCGGGAATCTTGCGCAGGATGAGGGAGCTGTTGAAGGTGGTGTTGTGCAGTCCGTTGGTTTTGGGATTGATGCGCATACCGGCGACGCGCAACATGGGCTGCGCCAGCTCGGCAATCGGGGGGTAGCGGACGGGTTGGCCTTGCATCGCGAAATGGCGGGTAGGGCTGATCGACAAGGTCGGCGTGAGGGGTGAGTTGAGCACGTCCAGAACCACCTGGGGCGGCTTCCGGTAGGGCGTGGCGCCTGCGAGGAACAGGGCGGCGAGGATCAGTAGAATCGAAGCTTTTGTTGCCGGTTTCATGAGGTACGACGATGGTATCGAAACGCGGGGCGGAAGTCGAACGTGACCGGCTTGAGCGGGCTTGACCGGACGCCGGAGTTGGCGCATACTTCGGCCATGCCGGTCACTTACACGCCACTAATTCCCATTAATATCGCTTCCATCTACCAGGGTCCGCTGCCGCACCGGATGGCGCAGTGCACGCCGGATACGAAGACCGCGATTGAGCTCGTGGCCCACGATCTGGCGGCCATGGGGTTCGGAATCCGTTTGAGCGATCTCTTCCGCTCGCACGATATGCAGGCGCAGTCGCATGCCGATTTTGTGGAGGGGAGGAAGAAGGCGTTCAGTCCGACGCCGGGCGGCAGTCTGCATGAGGCCGGGCGCGCCATGGATATCGACCTGGGCTCGATTGGGGTGCCGCTGGCGCAGTTTTGGGAGATCGCCAAGGCGCACGGGTTCAGCCCGATTATCGACGCGCCGGATCCCCACCGGTCGGAGTCGTGGCACTTCGACTGCCACGGCAGTCACCATGCCGTGTACGAGTATGTCCGGGCGGGAAAGGCGGGCACCATGCTGGCGCCCTATACGCAGATGGCGCAGAGCGCGATTCTGGCCATCGGCGTGAAGCTCGACGTGGTTCCGGCGCAGGACGTGGCGTTTCTTCAGGCGGGCCTGATTTGCCTGGGGTTCGATCCGGGGAGGATCGACGGCGTGGAGGGGAATCGCACGGTGAAGGCGCTCGGCGATGCGGGGGCGGATATGCGGGACCCGGCGACGTGGCTGAGCCATGCGTTGCAGGCGAAGTTCCCGGGCGAGTATGTGTAGGGGCCGGACCAACTTCTGCCACACTATTCAATTGTCGCCAGAAGTTCGCCGGCGGTGACCGTTGCCCCTTCTTTGGCGGGGACCGTGACCACGCGGCCGGTGCGATTGGACTTCAGCTCATTTTGCATCTTCATGGCCTCCACCACTACGATGCCCTGTCCGGGGACAACCGGGTCGCCGGGGGCGGCAAGCACGCGGACCACTTTGCCGGGCATGGGGCTGAGGATCGATTGCACGGCGTCGCTGCCGGCGCCAGCAGTCTTACGGGACCAGCGGCGCGGGTCGCGCGCTTCGATTTCGAAGCGGTAGCCTTCGATGGTGACGACGAGGCCGGCCGGTGTGTCCTCGACGAAGGCGTCGTAGCTGCGGCCATCGAGCAGCACGGAGTAGACGCCGGGCTCGGGGGTCTCGACGTTGGCGTCGCGCGGCGGGGCGTCGCCGAGTTGGAAACGGCAATTTGGGGCCGGGGCCAGGATCTCGATGGTGTCCGCGCGGCCATCGATGGTGAGCGCGAGCTTCATCGCAGCAGTCCGTCCCTTCCGGATTGGCGCCAGTGGCTGGCACGTTGGGCGGCTGCGGTGTCGCCGGTCCCGTTGGCCTGCGGTTTACGCCCGGCGGTGTGCAGCGCGGCGGCGAGAGCGGCGACGGCAACCAGATCGGGCGGGGGCTCGGGGGGCTGCCGCCGCTGGAAGAATTGGTCGATGAAACCCGTATGCAGGTGGGCGGCGCGGAACTCGGAGTCTTCCAGAATCTGACGGAAAAAGCCGAGGTTGGTATGGATGCCGCCGACATCGTATTCCCTGAGGGCGCGGATCATGCGGGCGGTGGCGTGGTCGCGGGTGTCGGCCCAGACGGCGAGTTTGGCCAGCAACGGATCGTATTCCATGGGGACGGTCCAGCCATCGTAGACGCAGCCATCCAGGCGGATGCCGGGGCCCAGCGGGCGCGTGAGGCGGGTGATTTTGCCGGGGTAGGGGAGGAAATCGTTGAAGGGGTCCTCGGCGTAGACGCGGCATTCGATGGCGGCGCCGCGCCACGCGATCTGCTCCTGCGTGAAGGGCAAAGGCGCGCCGGCGGCGATTTCCACTTGTAGGCGGACCAGGTCCAGGCCGGTGACCAGCTCGGTGACGGGGTGCTCCACCTGCAGGCGCGTGTTCATTTCGAGGAAGTAGAAGCGGCGGTCCGAATCCACCAGGAATTCCACGGTGCCGGCGTTGTAGTAACCGGCGGCGCGGGCGGCGCGTATGGCGGCCTGGCCCATTTCGTGCCGCATCTCGGGGTACATTGCGATCAGCGGCGAGGGGCACTCCTCGATCACCTTCTGATGGCGGCGCTGGATGGAACACTCGCGTTCGCCGAGGTGGACCATGTTGCCGTGATGGTCGCCGAGGATCTGGATTTCGATGTGGCGGGAGGGCTCGATGAGGCGTTCCACGTAAATCTCGGCGCTGCGGAAGGCGCGCTCGGCTTCGCTTGCGGCGTTGCGCAAGGCGGATTCCAGGTCGCTCTCGCGATCCACGCGGCGCATGCCTTTGCCGCCGCCCCCGGCCACGGCTTTCAGCAGGACGGGGTAGCCGTGGGTGGCGGCGAAATCGCGCAGGGTGTCGAGGGTGACGGCGTGATCGGTGCCCGGAATGACGGGCGCGCCGGCGGCGATGGCGGTGCGGCGGGCGGCGGTCTTAGAGCCCATGGCGCGGATGGAGGCGGCGGAGGGTCCGATGAAGACCAGCCCCGCGGCTTCGCAGGCGGCGGCGAACTCGGCGTTCTCGCTGAGGAAGCCATAGCCGGGGTGTATGGCGTCGGCGCCATGGCGGCGGGCGGCGTCCAGGATGCGGTCGATGCGGAGGTAGCTCTCGGCGGAGGGGCCGGGGCCGACGTGGGCGGCTTCATCGGCCAGGCGCACGTGGAGCGAAGTGCGGTCGGGGTCGGAGAAGACGGCGACGCTGCCGATGCCCATTTCGCGCAGCGTGCGGATGACGCGAACGGCGATCTCGCCGCGATTGGCGATCAGGACCTTGCGGAACATGCAGATGGAATTGTAGCAGGGAGGGGACGCGGAGATGGCGGACACCATCGAGTGCGAGGCGAAGTAGACCCAGGGATTGAAAGGTCGAAAAAACACCCCAACATCCTCTCCCACCTGCTTGGTGGGGCAAGCGCTTTCGCCTGCCAACCCAACCGGCCACGAAAGGCGATGGTCTGTCCTACCTACTGCACTTTGGCTTGCCGCGTGACCGGCGGCGTGCTGCCGGCATGCACGCCCTGCAAGCGTTTGTGCGTGGCGTGCGCGGCGTCGAGCAGTTCGCGGTACGGTCGGTCGGTCACGTCCACCAAACCGATGTTGTAGTTCTCCCCGTCGAAGCGGCCGGTGGAGGGCTCGTCGATCCATTCGAACCAATGCGCGCCCACGATGGAAGGGTCGGCCAGCGCGTTCTCCACATAATAACGATAGGCCACGCCGCGCTCTTCCTGGCTGCTGGTCTGCTTCAACCCCGGAGTCATGCCGCGGCCCGGCGTGCCGAAGTGGAATTCACCGATCAGGATGGGCCGGTCGATCAGGCTGCGCACCTTGTCGATTTCCGCCTGGTTCACCTTGTAGGCGTAGTTGTTCAGGCTGTAAACGTCGAAGATCTTGGAAAGGCGGACGATCTCCGGCGGCGCGCTGGAACCGAAGCGCAGTCCCAGGATCAGGTGATTGGGATCGTGCTTGCGTATGGCCGCGGTGGCGGCTTCGACAAACTTCTGGTACGCCTGGTAGAGGAACGTCTTGCGGCGTTCGGGCGAATCGCCATCGATGAGGAATGCCTTGGCTGCGGCCTTCAGAGCGCTGTCCGGCCCGGCGAGGATGGCATCCACGGCCACCGATTCGCGCCCGGGCCAGGGCGGTTCGTTGCCCAGAAAATATCCCAGCACGTAGGGGTCGCGCTTGCGCGCATCGCACTGTTGGGCGGCGGCGCGGTCGATGTTCGCGGCATAGTCCGGCGCATAAACGTCGGGGACGCCCATGGGGCCGGTCTCGATTCCCCAACCGCGCAGGGTCACCACATACGGCACGCGGTGCGCGTTGCCGAGGCGCGGATCGCTCCAGTTGCCGACGGTGTTGAAGCCCCAGGCGAACATGCGGCGCGCGGTCAGGTCGATCCACTTGGCGCTCCACTCGGCGCCGAAGCGGCGCACCATGTTCCAAGTGTAGAAGGACGCACCTCCGCGCCCTACAGCACGCTGCGCGGAGAGCTCAGGCGGCGGCAGGGCGGCGAACAACGGCTCGCGGCCTTGCGTGGAAGTGGCGGTGGAAGCGCCCATCGAATCGGCGCCCAGGGAGAGGAAGAGGTGGCCGTCGGGATCCACAAACCACCACTTGCCCGCAATCTTCTCGACGCGGAAGAAGCCGGTGGCTTTGGCTTTCGAGCCCTCGTAGCCGCCGTAGCGGCAGTAGGCGAAATCGCCCTTCCCGAGCCCTTTTTCCTCGGCGGCCCAGGCGGCCTGCAACTGCGCGAGGCTGGCCGCCTTGCCCGGCCAATCGTCACCCATCCACTGGCCGAACTGGTCCACCAGAGGTTTGGCTTCGAGTAACGCGTCGCCGGGATCCTGATTGGTCAGGCGGACGGCGCGGATTTCGAGCGTGGGCGCGCCGATTGGGTTGGCCATGACGACGCCGATCTGGTGCACCGATTTCAGTTCGCCGGGCGTGCCGCTGAGGTTGATGAACATCATGGGGCGGGCCTTGTTGTGCACGCTGGCCAGGTCGTTGCCCTGGTGCGCCGCCTCGGTCAGAAAACTCAGCGGCACGGCGGAGCGAATCCACGCTCCGGGCACCGGCGCCAGGCGCACGGAGCGTATGCCGCCCGCGTCGTGGATGCGCAGGTCGAAGCGCTGCGGC
>JANYJN010000332.1 GCA_025358475.1 Candidatus Solibacter sp. | reverse complement strand
TGATCAGTTCGGCTTTGACACGGTGGACGCGGGCCCATTAAAGGAAGGCTGGCGCATCCAGCGCGACACTCCCGGGTACGGCCCGCGCCGCATGGCTGAGGAGTTGCGCAGAGACCTCGCGGCCGCGAGGCGATACGCGGAGTGATTAGGAGACTGAAGATCAGCCGGAGGGCGGCGGTGTTCACTCAACCGTCAACCGCTGTGGACCTCGCAACAGGCGGGCCTTCGTCTGCGGGATAATTAATGCTAAACGGGCTCGGCTTCCGAAAAAAGACGCGTAACCGCGCATGACGGGATGGATCCCGGTATGTCCAGTTCACGCCAAGTGGACGCCTAACGCGCTAGCCGCGGAAGTGGCGTCTTGCGGTCTCGGATGTATCGTCGCCCACTCGGAAAGAGTCGCATCACGAAAGTGAGGACATCGAACCATCGCCGAATCGTGGTTCCCGCGTTCCGCGCCGCCCCTACTCCGAGCCTCGCCACCTCGCGGTCTTGAGAATGCGCCCCTCCTACCCCCGGAATTCCACGCTCCGCGCGAACTTGACCGCCGGGTTCTCCTTCAACTGCGCCAGCACGCTCTCCGGCACCAGCCCGTCGGTGGACACGATCGCCACTGCCTCCGCCGTTCCCTCCCGCCGTCCCAGCGCGAAGTTCGCGATGTTGATGCTGTTCTTCCCCAGCACCGTGCCCACGTGGCCGATCACCCCCGGCACGTCCTGATTCTTCATCACGATCAGGAAGCCCGCCAGCGCGGCTTCGCAGTTGATCCCGTCCACCTGCAACAGCCGCGGCTTGCCCAGCACCACCGCGCCCTCCACCGTGGTCACCCCGCTGTCGGTCTCCAGGTCGATGCGTATGGAATCGGTGTACACGCTGCGCTTGTCGTGGCGCTCCACCACTTCCCAGCCGCGCTGCCCGGCAATCTGCATGGCATTGATCCGGTTCACCCGGTGCGACGTGGAGCGCGCCAGCACGCCCGCCAGGCCCGCGTTGCGCAGCAGGCTGGTGGCGTTGTCGGCGATCTTGCCGAAATAGTGCAGCCGCACCGTATGCGGATTGCCGCTCGCGATGTGCGCCGCGAAGTTGCCCAGCCGGTCCGCCAGCGTCGCGAAGGGGCCCAGCGTCCGGTATTGCTCCGGCGAGAGCGCGGGCATATTCACCGCGTTGATGGCGATGCCGTTTTTCAGGTATTCCACCACCTGCTCGGCAATGCGCACGCCCACGATTTCCTGCGCCTCCTCGGTGGAACCGCCGATGTGCGGCGTCGCCAGCACGCCCTCCGCCGCGAACAACGGAAAGCCCGCCGGCGGCGGTTCCTTGCTGAACACATCCAGCGAGACGTCGCCCACTTTGCCACTGGCCAGCGCCTCGGCCAGCGCCCCTTCGTCCACCAGTTCGCCGCGCGCGCAATTGACAATCCGCACGCCGTCCTTCATCTGCGCGAAGGCCTCGCGCGAGAGCATTCCCTGCGTCTCTGGCGTCGACCCCACGTGCAGCGTCAGGTAATCGCTGGCCGCGTAGAGCGCCGGCAGATCGAGCAGTTCCACGCCCAGATCGTGCGCAATGGTGGATGTCACGTAGGGGTCGTGCGCCACGATGCGCATCTCGAAGGCGCGCGCGCGTTTCACCACTTCGCGCCCAATGCTGCCCAGGCCGATAATGCCCAGCGTCTTGCCGCGCAGCTCGTTGCCCATGAACTTTTTCTTTTCCCACTTGCCGGCGCGCGTGGACGCGTTGGCTTGCGGAATGTGGCGCGCCATGGCCAGCATCATGGCCAGCGTGTGCTCCGCCACTGAGATGGCGTTGCCTCCGGGCGTGTTCATCACCAGCACGCCGGCTTGCGTGGCGGCGTCCAGATCCACGTTGTCCACGCCAACACCGGCGCGCCCGATGACGCGCAATTTCGGCGCCTTCTCCAGCACCGCCTGGTTCACCTGAACGGCGCTACGCACCAGCAGCGCATCGGCATCCGCCAGGTGCTGCGCGTATTCCTTCGGATTCGAAACTGTCACGTTCCAGCCAGGCTGGGATTGAAACAGCTCGATCCCGGCCGGCGCGAGGGGCTCGGCGATGAGTATGTTCATAGGTTGCCGGTTGAAGAGGGGGCTCGCCCAGGAGCTCGCCCCGCTCCCTTATTTCAGCGATTTGACGGCAGCTTGCGCGTAAATTTCCTGCGCCGCGGCCACGCCGGATCCATATTGCACCGCGTGTCCGTTGGCGTTCAGTATGATCTCCAGACAGGCGATCATGGCGAAGAGATCGGCGAAATCGAAGTAGCCCAGGTGCGCGATACGGAAAATCTGTCCCTTCATCGTGCCCTGCCCGTTGGCGATGATGGAGCCGAAACGGTTGCGGAATTCCTTCACAATCACGCCCGAATCCATGCCCGCCGGCGCCTTGATGGCGGTCACTGAGGAACCCGGCGACCCGGCCGAGAAAATCTCCAGGCAGAGCTTGCCGGCGGCGGCGCGCGTGCCCTCTGCCAGCATTTGCGCGTTCTTAATCAGGTCCGCCATGCCGATCTGCTTGATGTACAGCAAGGCTTCGCCCAACGCCAGAATCATGGCGGTGGCCGGCGTCCAACTGGATTCGCCCGCGTCGCCGCTCTTCTTTTCCTTCTTCAGGTTGAAGTAGAAGTGCGGCAGGTTCGAGGTCTCGCCCAGCTTCCACGCCTTCGGGCTGACCGACAGGAATGCCAGACCCGGAGGCACCATGAATGCCTTCTGCGAGCCGCCGATCACCACATCCAGGCCCCAGCCGTCGATATCCAGCGGCATGGTGCCCAGGCCGGTGATCGCATCCACCACGAAGATCGCGTCCGTTTTGGCGATGGCGCGCCCCATGGCTTCCACGTCGTGCATCGCGCCGGTGGAGGTCTCCGACGCCTGCACAAAAACACCCTTAGTGGCAGGTTCGGCCTTCAGCGCGGCTGCTACCTGCTCCGGTTTCACCACCTGCCCGTAGGGCACGGTGATCACGTTGGCGTCCAGGCCGTAGGCCTTGGCGATTTCCGCCCACCGCTCGCCAAATTTCCCCGCGACGCAGACAATGACCTTGTCGCCCTTGGAGAAGAGATTCGACACCGATGCGTCCATGGCGCCGGTGCCCGAGGCCGCGAACATCAGTACATCGTTCGACGTCCCCATCACTTCCTTGAGGTCCGCCAGACAGGCTCGGTAGACCTTGCGGAAATCTTCGGTACGGTGGTGCATGTCCGATCGCATCATCGCGTGCAACGCAGGCGGATAGAGCGGAGTCGGACCGGGAGTCAACAAACGCTGCTTTTTTATATACATCTCGTGGAATAGTCTTCTAGAATAACAGACATCATGCCCCTCATTGATCAGGTGCAACAGGAAATGGTCGCCGCCATGAAAAGCGGCGATGCCGCGCGCTTGAGCGCGCTCCGCATGCTCAAGGCCGCGCTCATGAAACGGAAAGTCGATTCCCCCAAGCCCATCGACGAAGCCGCCGAAATCCAGGTGCTTAAGATCCTCATCAACCAGCGTGTCGATGCCGCCGGGATGTATCGCCAGGCGGGCCGCGTAGAGCAGGCCGAAAAGGAAGAGGCCGAGAAGACGCTGCTGGAGGCCTACTTGCCCGCGGGCGCTAGCCAGGCGGAAATCGATGCCGCCCTCGACGCGGCCCTGGCCGAAACCGGCGCCACCTCCATCAAGCAGATGGGTGTTGTAATGAAAGCCGTGCAGGCGAAGTTGACGGGAAAGACAGTTGACGGCAAAGCGCTGAGTGATAGAGTGAGGACCAGACTACAATGACGCCTCCTGAATCGGGAAACAAATTCCGGTCTTACGTGCCGGACAAGACGGAGATGCGCGAATTTACCACTCGCGCCGTACTTCTGGGCCTGGTGATGACCGTCGTCCTGGGGGCCGCCAACCTGTACCTGGGCCTGCGCGCCGGGATGACCATCGCCGCTACTTACCCGGCCGCGGTCATCGGCATGGCGATCCTGCGGCTCATGAAGGGATCGATTCTCGAAGAGAACATGGCCCGAACCATCGGCTCCATCGGCGAATCCGTCGCCGCCGGCGCCGTGTTCACCATTCCCGCCTTCGTGCTGGCCGGCGTGTGGCCGGCGTTCGATCTGGCCAACGGCTACTGGAAATCGGTGGCACTGATGGCCGTTGGCGGCACCTTGGGCATCCTCTTCGTGACCCTGCTGCGGCGCGTCATGGTGGAGGATCCCGACCTACCCTTCCCCGAGTCGGTGGCCGCCGCCGAGATCCATAAGGCCGGCCAGCAGGGCGCGCGCGCCGCCAAGATCCTCTTCGCCAATATGGGCGTGGGCGCGACGCTCTTCTTCCTGGGAGCCATCAACGTCTTCGCCGCCAGCCGCGACTTCGTGGTGCACGTCGGCGAACTTGGGAAAAGTCTGGTCACGCTGACGCGCGCGCCGGGCTCGCCCGTCGTGCAGGCGGGCGCCATGTCCACCTTCTCCGCCCCGGCCATCAGCCCCGCCTACCTTGGCGTGGGCTACATCATCGGGCCCAGGCTGGGCGCGCTGAACTTCGCCGGCGGCGTCTTCGCCTGGGGACTGCTGGTGCCCCTTCTGGCCTTCTTCCTGGGGCCGCAACTGGCGCCGGGTGTTTCGGGCGAAGACGGCTGGGCCAAGGTCGCCGGCGCCATCTGGTTCCACATCGTGCGCCCCATCGCGGTGGGTGGCATGATGGTGGGCGCTTCGTTCACCTTGTTCCGCATGCGCAAGAACCTCGGCCTGGGCATGAAGCGGGCTGTTGCCGACCTGAAGAAGTCAACGGCGGCCCACCAAGCCGCCGGCCGCACCCAGCGCGACCTGAGCAGCAAGGTGGTCTTTGGCGGGCTCGGCGTCGTGTTCATCTGCATGATCGCCCTCTACTTCTACTTTGCGGGCTCCATCGGCCCCGCCGCGGTGGCGGCCATCGTCATGATCGTCCTCGGCTTCTTCTTCGCTGCCGTCTCCGGCAACCTGGTCGGTCTCATCGGCTCCTCCAACAACCCCATCTCCGGTCTGACGCTGTGTACCGTGGTAATCTCCGCCCTGTTGATGGTGGCCATGGGACTGCGCGGCAGCTACGGTATCGCCGCCGTGCTCGGCGTGGCCGCGGTGGTCTGTGTTTCCTCCGCTGTCGCCGGCGAGATGCTGCAGGATTTGAAAGCCGGCCACATCCTCGGCGGTACGCCCGCCAAAATGCAGATCGGCGACCTGCTCGGTATTGCGGTGTCCAGCATGGCGCTGTTCTTCCCCCTGATGTGGCTGCACCGCGCCTACACCTTCGGCACCCCGCAACTTCCCGCGCCGCAGGCGGGCCTGATGGCATCCCTGGCGACAGGCATTGTCGGCGGCAACATGGCGTGGCCGCTGGTGGTAGTCGGCATTCTCATGGGATTCGGCCTCATCCTCGTCGAAGTGAAGAGTCCCATGCTGTTCTCCGTCGGCATGTACCTGCCGCTCGAAACCACGTTCGCCATCTTCGTCGGCGGGCTCTTCCGCTGGGGCACCGAGCAACTACGCGATAGGGGCACCTTCAACGACGCGCAGAAGGCCCGCATCGAAAACACCGGCGTGTTGACCGCCTCCGGCCTGATCGCCGGCGAAGCGCTGTGCGGCCTCGTAGTGGCGGGCTTTCGCGCCGCCGAGAAAAGTCAGGGCCATAAAATCCTGCCCGACCTCGCGTGGTGGGGAACGAACCTGCTCGCCATCCTGGTGCTGGTCGGTCTCGCGATGCTCATGATCCGCCTCCCGCTGGCCAACGCCGGCCATCCCGACGAGCCGGCGCCGCCCGTCGCCATCATGTAAGCGCGCCATCTCTAAAAAGGAGAATCCATGAACTACTATCAGCAACATCAGACCGAATTCCTGGAGGGCTTAAAGGCCTTCCTCCGCATCCCCTCCATCAGCACGCTGCCGGAAAACAAGCCCGACATCCGGCGCGCCGCCGAGTTCGCTTTAAACGAACTGCGCGCCGCCGGCATGGCCGCCGCCGAGTTGATCGAAGCCCCTGGCGAGGGCAACCCGCTGGTCTACGCCGAATGGTTGGGCGCCGCTGGACAGCCCACCATCCTCTTTTATGGCCACTACGACGTGCAGCCGCCCGACCCTCTTGACGAGTGGAAGTCGCCGCCTTTCGAGCCCGAAGTCCGCGGCGACAACATCTACGGTCGCGGCACCTGCGACGACAAGGGGCAGGTCTACATCCAGATCAAGGCCGTTGAAGCCCTGCTGAAGACCACCGGCAAGCTGCCGGTCAACGTGAAGTTCCTGCTGGAAGGCGAGGAGGAGACCGGCGGCGAGCACATCGAAGCCTACGTCAAGAGCAAGCCGCCGCGCCTAAAGGCCGACGCCGTGGTGGTGTGCGATACCGAGATGTTCGCACCTGAGCTGCCCAGCATCTGCATCGGGCTGCGCGGCCTGGTGTACTACGAGCTGAGCGTGCAGGGTGCCGATCATGATCTGCATTCGGGCATCTACGGCGGCGCCGCGCCCAACCCCATCATGGCGATCGCCGAGATTCTGACGGCGCTGAAGGATCGCGACGGCCACATTCTGGTTCCCGGCTTCTACGACCGCGTCGTGCCGCCGGCCCAGAAGGAACGTGAAGCCTGGGCGCGCCTGCCGTTCGACGAGAAAGAGTACACCGAAAAGGAAATGGGCGCGAAGGAGCTGGTGGGCGAGCCGGGCGTGCCTCTGTTTGAAAGGGTCTGGGCGCGCCCCACCATTGAGGTCCACGGCATTCGCGGCGGCTTCACCGGCGATGGCGCCAAGACCGTGATCCCCGCCCGCGCCGTCGCCAAGATCAGCACCCGCCTGGTGGGTGACCAGCAGGTGGACGAATCCATCGCGCAGATGCAGGCCGCGGTGAAAGCCGCCTGCCCCAAGGGCGTGACGGCCGAGTTGAAGGTGCTGCACACTGGCGCACCCTCGCTCACCAACCCCGACAATCCGTATATCCACGCGGCGGCCCAGGCGCTCCAGGAGAAGTTCGGCCAGGAGACGGTCTACATCCGCAGCGGCGGGTCCATCCCCATCGTCGGCGTCTTCGACCGCTACCTGGGCATCCCCAGCGTCATGATGGGCTTCGGACTCCCCGACGACAACCTGCACGCGCCTAACGAGAAGTTCTACCTGCCGAACTTTTATCGCGGGATTGAAACCATCGCCCGCTACCTGGAGATTCTGGCACGGTAGATCCCCGGTCCACTATAATGTGGGTATGAGGCCCGCCGACACATCGCCTGAAGCATGGAAAGTCCTCATGGACTTGATGCGGAAGATGTCGCCGGAAGAAAAACTGCGGAGGGCCATCGAGTACTCGGCGATGGTGCGCAAATTCGGTGAAGCGGGTCTGCGGCAGCAATATCCGCGGGCCGGCAACCGCGAGATTTTCCTGCGCGCTGCTCACCGTCAACTCGGCGCCGATTTGTACGCCAAGGTGTACGGCGCCGAACTGCAATTATGACGGACCCACTGGCACAGGGCCTCAACGAGTTGACTTCCGCGCTGACCGCGCTCGGCATCCGGTTCCTCGTGGGCGGTTCTCTTGCCTCATCCGCCCATGGGATCGTCCGCGCGACTTTTGATGGAGACCTAGTGGCGCTGATTTTTCCGCCTCAGGCCAGACTGCTTGCCAAGGCTCTTGGACCCGGCTGGTACGCGGAGCCGGAAATGATGCGGCAGGCGATCGAGGCCGGGCGCGCATTCAATTTGATTCACATGGGTAGCGCCATGAAGTTCGACATCTTTCCAGCTTCGACGGAGTTTCACGAGGCGCAACTGGAGCGGGCGACGGCAACTCCGCTCCAAATGGAAGGGGCGGCGCTTTGTCCTGTGGCAACTCCGGAAGACATCCTGCTGGCCAAGCTGCAATGGTATCGCGACGGCGGTGAAGTCTCCGACCGCCAGTGGAACGACATTGGTGGATTGATCGCTACCAATGAGGCGATGGATTGGGAGTACGTTGACTTGTGGGCCCCGCGGCTGCACGTGACGGACTTGCTCGCTCGCGCACGCGCGGACGCGGAGCGGTAGGCTCAGGCGAGCCCCACAAAAGCGTCTGACAGCTTTAGATTCTGTCGTGAAGTAATCAATCCAATCGCCGGGCACCGTTCCCTTACGGTGGCGGCTCTGAAAGCACATCAGAACCGCCACCGTGAGGGAGCGGAACGGGCGGTTAGCCGCTCATGGCGCCGAGGAACACGCCGTTGGAACTGGTCTTGCCCAGCTTGTCCAACAGCAGTTCCATGGTCTCCACGGGCGAAAGCGGATTGAGCACCTTGCGGAGGATCCATACGCGGTTGAGCTCGTCCTTAGGCAGGAGGAGCTCTTCCTTACGGGTGCCGCTCTTGTTGATGTCGATGGCAGGGAAGACGCGCTTGTCCACCAGTTTGCGTTCCAGGTGGATTTCCATGTTGCCGGTGCCCTTGAACTCCTCGAAAATCACGTCGTCCATGCGGCTGCCGGTATCGATGAGCGCGGTGGCGATGATGGTGAGCGAGCCGCCCTCCTCGATGTTGCGCGCGGCGCCGAAGAAGCGTTTGGGCCGCTGTAAAGCGTTAGAATCGACGCCGCCGGAAAGCACCTTGCCGCTGGGCGGGACGATGGTGTTGTAGGCGCGCGCCAGACGCGTGATGGAATCCAACAGGATGACCACGTCGCGCTTGTGCTCCACCAGGCGCTTGGCCTTTTCGATGACCATTTCAGCCACCTGCACGTGGCGCGTGGCGGGCTCGTCGAAAGTGGAACTGATGACTTCGCCGCGCACGCTGCGCTGCATGTCGGTGACTTCTTCCGGACGTTCGTCGATCAACAGAACGATCAACGTAACTTCGGGATGATTCGTGGTGACGGAGTTGGCGATGGATTGCAGCAGCATCGTCTTACCGGTCCGCGGAGGGGACACGATGAGGCCGCGCTGACCCTTGCCGACGGGGGTCAACAGATCCATCACGCGGCCGGAGTAATTGTCTTTGACGGTTTCCAGCTTGAGCCGCTCATTGGGATACAGCGGCGTCAGGTTGTCGAAGAAGATCTTATTGCGGGCTTCCTCGGGCGGTTCGAAGTTGATGGCATCCACCTTGATGAGGGCGAAGTAGCGCTCGCCTTCCTTGGGGGGACGGATCTGGCCGCTGATGGTGTCGCCGGTGCGCAGATCGAAACGGCGGATCTGGCTGGGCGAGACGTAGACATCGTCGGGGCCGGGCAGGTAGTTGTACTCGGGAGCGCGCAGGAAGCCGAAGCCGTCGGGCAGGCACTCCAGCACGCCTTCGCTGAAGATGAGCCCGCTTTTTTCGGCCTGGGTTTGCAGGATCTTGAAGATCAGCTCCTGTTTGCGCAAGCCGGCGGCGCCAGGGATGTTCATGTCCTTGGCCACCTGGTTGAGCTTCTGAATGCTCATGTCCTTCAACTCGACCAGGTCGAGCGTGGGAGTTCCAGTCTTGGCGGCCTGAGCGGATCCCTGTTTGCGGCGCTGTGCGCCGAGGTGGGCTTCCTGGGGTCCGGGCGGAGGGGCGGGCGGCTCGACGGCCGGAGGTGGCACGGTGGCGGGAGGCGCCAGGGGGGGCGTGACTGGCTTGGGTTCCACGGCGGGTTTGGGTTCGGCAGGTTTGGTCTCAACCGTCCTGGCGTCGGGGGCCTTGACTTCAGGCGGCGCGGCGGCCGATCTGGCGGCTCGCTCGGGCCGGTGCGGCCTTTCGACTGCCGGCTTTTCGACGGTCGGCTTTTCGACGGTTTCTGGGGGGGCGCTTTCGCGGGTGGGTGTCTTTTCGGTGGGCTTATCGGATTGTTCCTGCGGCAGGTTGGTGCCTACCGTGGGTGAAGTGTTGTCATTATCGCTTGCCAAATTTCCCTCACTCCCCGGCCACTGAGGGC
>JANYJN010000295.1 GCA_025358475.1 Candidatus Solibacter sp. | reverse complement strand
CGCGAAGAAGACGCCATACTCTCTGGCGGCGGGCGCGCCAGCGGGCCGCTGAGCTTCATGAAGGGCTTCGACGCATTCGCCGGCGTGATTAAGAGCGGCGGCAAGACGCGGCGCGCGGCCAAGATGGTGATCCTCAACGTGGACCATCCCGATGTCGATAAGTTTATCTGGTGCAAGGCCAAGGAAGAGAAGAAGGCCTACACGCTGGTGGAGGCGGGGTACGATGCCTCGCTGGATGGCGAAGCTTACAGCTCCATCTTCTTCCAGAACGCCAACAACAGCGTGCGCGCCACCGACGACTTCATGGAAGCCGCGGGCCGGGGCGACGATTGGTGGACCAAGAGCATCTCCACCGGGCAGCCGGTGAAGCGTCACAAGGCGGACGATCTAATGCGCCAGATCGCCGACGCCACGCACCAGTGCGGCGACCCGGGGATGCAGTTCGATACCACGATCAACCGCTGGCATCCGTGCAAGAACACGGCGCGCATCAACGCATCCAACCCGTGCAGCGAGTACATGTTCCTGGACGATTCGGCGTGCAATCTCTCATCGCTGAATCTCATGAAGTTCGTGGGGCCGGGCGGCCAGTTCGATGTGGAAGCGTTCCGCCACGCGGTGGATACGATGATAGTGGCGCAGGAAATTCTGGTGGATAACGCCAGCTATCCCACCGAGAAGATTGGGCAGAACTCGCACGCCTTCCGTCCGCTGGGCCTGGGTTTCGCCAATTTGGGCGCGCTATTGATGTCGATGGGCGTGCCGTATGACAGCGACCAGGGCCGCGATCACTCGGGCGCCATCACCGCCATCATGTGCGGCCAGGCGTACCTCACCAGCTCGCGGATCGCCGAAGCGGTGGGTACTTTTGAAGGGTACGCGGTGAACCAACAGCCCTTCCTCGAAGTGATCCGCATGCACCGCGACGCGGTCAACCGCATCGATGGCCACCACGTGCCCACCGCCATGATGCAGGGCGCCCGGCAGTGTTGGGACGACGCATACGAAAGCGGCCGGCAGAGCGGTTATCGCAACGCGCAGGTGACCGTGCTGGCGCCTACCGGGACCATCGGCTTCATGATGGATTGCGACACCACCGGGATTGAGCCGGACCTGGCGCTGATCAAGTACAAGAAGCTGGTGGGCGGCGGCGTCATCAAGATTGTCAACAATACGGTGCCGGCCGCGCTGATCAAACTGGGCTACTCTCCCGAGCAGGTGGAGAAGATAGTCACGCACATCGATTCCAGCGGCACGATTGAAGGCGCCCCCGAATTGAAGCCGGAGCATCTGCCGGTATTCGATTGCAGCTTCCGGCCGCAGAACGGAACGCGGTCGATCCACTATATGGGTCACGTCAAGATGATGGCGGCAGTGCAGCCGTTCATCTCTGGCGCCATTTCGAAGACCATCAACATGCCGGAAGAGTGCACGGTGGAGGACATCATGACGGCCTACACCCAAAGCTGGAAGCTGGGATTGAAATCGGTAGCGATCTACCGCGACAATTCCAAGCGCGTACAGCCGCTGAGTTCGGGGTCTGGCAAGGGCGAGAAGAAAAACGCGGGAGCTGTGGCGATAGCGGCCGTGGCAGTTGCCGCAGCGCCGGTGGAGCGGGTGGTCTACCGGCCGGGGCGCCGCAAGCTGCCCGATGAGCGGCGTTCCATCACCCACAAATTCTCTATCGGCGGACATGAAGGCTACATCACGGTGGGCATGTACGACGACGGCGCGCCCGGGGAGATCTTCATCACCATGGCGAAGGAAGGGTCCACCATTTCCGGCCTGATGGACGCCTTCTCCACGGCCGTGAGCTTCAACCTGCAATACGGCGTGCCCTTGAAGTTCCTGGTGGATAAGTTCGCCCACGTGCGTTTCGAGCCGAGCGGGTGGACGGGCAATCAGCAGATCCCATACGCGAAATCCATCACGGATTACATTTTCCGCTGGATGGGCGCCAAGTTCCTGGGTCCGGAATATGCGGTGAGCGAGGCAGGCGAGAGCATGACCCTGCGTCCCACGCAGCCCGATCCGCAGATTGCGCTGCCGTTCAATGTGATGACCACGGATGCGCCGCTGTGTTCGGAGTGCGGGTCCATCATGACGCGCAACGGAAGCTGCTACAAGTGCGGCAATTGCGGCGGCACCAGCGGCTGCAGCTAAGAGTTTTTCCATCAGTGTGAAGTTGGGAGAATCGCAACGCTCCCGGGCGGCACGTTTTCGTCCGGGAGCTTTTTTTATTTAGGACAGCGAAACTTCCGCCGTGGCGCAGGTGTGGCGGTAGATGGCGGAGGCGAGATCCGCGCGGTGGATGGGCTTCGTCACGTGGTCGTCCATGCCGGCCGCCAGGCACCGTTCCCGATCGCCGCCCATGGCGTGTGCCGTCATCGCGATGATGGGCGTGCGGGCGCGGCCGGGCTGCTCCAGGGCTCGAATGTTTCGCGTCGCCTCCAGACCGTCCATTTCCGGCATTTGTATGTCCATGAGCACCAGGTCGAAGGCTTCCCGCTTCCATGTCTCGACCGCCGCCTTCCCCGTGGCGGCCAGCGTGACCTGGTGACCCATCTTGCGCAACATCGCCAGGGCCAGCTTCTGATTCACCGGGCTGTCCTCTGCCACGAGGATGCGCAGCGGACGCTGGTTGCTTGGACCTGGGGCCGGCGCTGCCAGGCTGACGGCTTCCGGCTGAGGATTCCCCAGGGCCTTCCCAAACGCGATGAGCAGATCATCCGGCCCGATAGGTTTGGTCAGATGGGCGGCGCCCTGCGGGTTGCCATCACCCGCCGGAACGGAGGATTGGTCTCCGAGTCTTCGCGTCATGATGAGCGCGGCGCCGGATGCCGCTCGCGCGGCGCTGAACCGCTTCGCAAATGCCGGATCGTTCCACTGGGGTATCTGCTGATCGAGAAGGACTATGCGGAACGGCTGGCCCAAGGCGTCAGTTTCGTGCAACCGCGCCAGGCCCGCCGAAGCTGACGCGGCGGTTTCGGCCAGCATCCCCCACTGGCCGGCGATCTCTTCCAGCACCGTCCGCGTGGTGGCGTTGCCGTCCAGGATCAAGACGCGAACGCCAGCGAGACCCGTAGCGCCCGCGGCGGCCGTCTCGCCGCAGTCCGGGGGCAGCGAAAAATCGATGGTGAAGGAGAAAGTGGACCCGGCGCCGGCTGCGCTCTCCAGGCAAATGGCGCCGCCCATCAACGGCACGAGGCGGGAGCAGATTGCGAGGCCCAGACCCGTGCCTCCGTACTGCCGCGTGGTGGAGGAATCGGCCTGCACGAAGGCGTGGAACAGCCGGCCTTGCGTTTCCAGGGGAATCCCAATCCCCGTATCGCGCACTTCGAAGTGCAGCTTCGGAGGCTGACCGGTAGGCCGGTCCATACGGACCCGGACGGCGACTTCCCCTTGCCGGGTGAACTTAATGGCGTTGCCGGCGAGGTTGAGCAGCACTTGCCGCAATCGGACCGAATCGGCGACGATCCGCACCGGGACGTCCGGTTCAATGTGGAAGACCAGTTCCAAACCTTTCCGATGGGCGGTCAGAGCCAGGCTGCGTACCGTGATGCCAACCAATTCGGTCAGGTTGAACGCTCTCGGATCCAGGAGGACTTTGCCGGCCTCAATTTTCGAATAATCGAGAATATCGTTCAGGATGACAAGCAGCGCGTCGGCTGAAGAGCGCAGCAAAGACAGGAACTCGCGCTGCTCCGCTCCTTCGGCGGAAATGGCCAACTCCGACATCCCAATGATGCCATTCATCGGAGTGCGAAGCTCGTGGCTCATATTGGCCAGGAATTCACTTTTCGCGCGGCTGGCCGCTTCGGCCGCTTCCTTGGCGTGGCACAACTGCCCGGTCCGCTCCGAAACGAGCGCGGCCAGCCCCTCGGCTCGCCTGCGTAGATGACGGGTGTAGAACTCCTGTCCGGCGAACGTCGCGAGCAACACGGCCAGGCCGCACAGGCCGAAGAACCACCCAGTCTGGTAGAAGTTCGGCTTGCGCGAGAGGCTGAGCGCGGCGCCCGTCAGGTTCCACACTCCGTCGTCGTTAGAGCCAATGACACGAAAGCGATAACTGCCGGGTGGGAGATTCGTATAGTACGCAACACGACGCGAGCCTGCGTTCACCCAATCCCGATCATAGCCCTCGAGCATGTATTTGAATTGCACTCGTGCGGGGATCAGGAAGCTCAGGCTGGCGTAGTGAAACTCGACGCGGTCCCGGTTGGCCGGGATCTCCAGAGGTTGCGTGCCGGAGAGCGTTTCCCCGTCCACGCCGACTTCCTCGATGATCACCGGTGGGACCAGATCGTTGTGCATCATATGGCGAGGATCCACTACCACCACGCCCTTCTGGGTGCCAAACCATAACCGGCCGTCACGTGTCCGCCAACCGCCCGGCTGCGCTGTGGGCGTCGTCGCCTCGCTGGTCTTCATGCCGTCTTCGGTTCCATAGCGGGTGGTCTCGACCCTGGAAATCCGACCTTCGGCGAAGTCGTTGAGAACCTGGCGCGCAGCGCGGTAGATGCCCCCGCTGGTGCTGATCCAGAGGTTGCCGTCATCGTCCGCCAGGACCCGCGTGGGATAGTCGTCAAAGAGTCCGGCCTTCTTGGTGTATCGCGTCACGCGGCCATCGCGCATCGAAAACCGCGTGAGCCCTGGAACCCTGCCGCCAAGCCACAGGTTGCCCCGGCCATCATCGAAAATCGAAGTGACGGGGAAATCGATCTGCCTCTGCCAGGCCTGGTCCGGCGGCTGTCCTTTGGCGAATTTGAAGAGTCCGAGCACGGTTCCGAACCACATGGTTCGGGACGCATCCCGATACATCGTAAACGTGTAATTGCCCGGTTTGCCGAGGGGCGTGGCCTGGCCGGCGATAGTGAACGGCCACACCTTGCCGTCGCGGAACCTGAGGATCCGCAGTTCCGAAGTGGCCACAAGCAGGCCCTCGTCGTCCTCGTTAATGGCCGATATGAAGAACTTGGAGAACCGCCCGCCGCCCGGATAGGTGGTGAACTTTCCGTCCCGGTAGCGGGTCAATCCGTTCGCACCCATCCAAAGGCTGCCGTCGCTGCTTTCAAACAGGGCGTTGACGAATTCGTTCGGCAGCCCTTGTTGGCCGGTAACCGGCGTCACCACACCATTGAAGAAGCGAGCCAGTCCGCCGGCGCGGCAGGTAACGTACACGCTACCATCGCGAGTCTGGATGATATTCTCCGCCTGGTTCGATGGCAGCTTCTCCGCCACCGTGTAAGTGGTAAGTTTGGTGTCCCGAAAGCGGTCGAGTCCGCTGGCCGTCCCCACCCACAGGCTACCTTCGCGGTCTTCGAACAGCGACAGCACCCGGCTGTCGCTCAAGCCATCGCGCGACTGGAACGAAGATACCTGCCCGCCGGCGAGGCGCATCATCCCCTTGGCATCGGTCGCCACCCACAGACTGCCTGCGCGGTCTTTGGCGATGGCATTCACGACGCCTCTAAAATCGCGCACCACGGGGCGAGCGGGCCGACCGCCCCGGTCCGTTTCGTGGATGCCGTTCAACGTGCCCATCCAAACCCGATCGACCGTGTCCGGCAGCAACGCCGTGATCCCGTTGAAGCTGCGACCCACGTCCAAGGTTGCCACTCGCCCCTGGAGCCAGGTGGTGATACCCGACGCACCGCCGATCCACACTGCCCCGTCCGTGTTCTCCAGGAACGAATAGATCCAGCCGGTCCCGCGCCGCAACATTTTCGCGCCACCGTTCTCGATCAGGTAAATGAAGTCGTCGGAACCGATAAACACCTCGTGCCGTTTGGATTCGAACAGCACGCGAATGTCTCCATCCGGCAACGGGGCGGGGGTACGGTAGTCCTGGAAAGTTCCATCCTTATAGACCAGCGTTCGCGAAGTGCTGCGGACCAGCAGATCGCCGTCGGCTCCCTGCGCGATGGCTTTGATGGGCTCTTCGACGATCTTGCCCCCAACCCGCGGGAAAATCGTCACAAAACGGGCCCCGTCGAAACGGACCAGCCCGGCCGAAGTTCTCAGCCACAGGTACCCGTCGCGAGTTTGCAGGATGTGGTAAACCGCCTCTCCGGGCAGTCCGTTCTGCGGTGTCCAGGTGTCGTGGCCGTATTGGCCGATATTCTTGCCCGGGTTGAGTGCCAGGGCTACGGCCGAGCCGCAAAGGGCGGCTAGCAGCAGCGTGGCCGCCCTGACCCACACGCCGCGGCGCGGAGCGCGCAGGCATCCAGGCGGGCGGAACTGTTTCGCCGCGATGACGGTAAGGAAGCGGCGCGAAGCGCTGCGCCACGCCACCCCGGTCGTCACTCTGATCGCTCCCAAAGCGCAGATTTCCCTGCCACGCCTACTATATCGGCGAGATCGCTGGAAACTTGACCCCTCTCCACCTGTTTCCCCGCGGAGCGCGGCGCCAGCTACATTTCTCGTTAGCGGCCGGCTTCTTCTCTGGCCCCAACAGTACTCAAGGAGTACGCGTAGTACCTACGCTCCGGTTGCGGCTCTGCCGATGAAAGGGACATGCATATCAACATCCACCTTGAACCCATCGTGGCAGGAACGGACCCGGCAGCGGCGCGTCTGTTTCCTGTACGCTCGCTCGCGATTTGCACGATGGCTCTCTGCCTCTCGATCAACCTATTCGCTACTACTACTACGGTCCAGATGACGTTCGCCGGCGTCAACGGCGCGCAAATGTCCGGCGTTTACGTCGGGCCTTACGCCGGCGCGATGAACGGCGCACCTATCGAGCTATTCTGTGTAGATTTCGCAAACGAAGTGAACTTCGGACAGCAATGGGATGCCAATTTGACACCGATCGCCTTTGCAGCGGACCTGAGCGATACACGCTACGGCGCCGCGCCGGGCGCGTTGGAGCTTTATCGGCAGGCGGCTTGGCTCACCCGGCAGTTCGGGTCGCAACCGGCCAGCCAATATGGGGATATCCAAGCCACCATCTGGCAGTTATTCAGCAGTGCCGCCCCTACCCCAAGTTCGCTGTTGTGGCTGGAGCAGGCGCGCCGCAACTACGCTTCGGCCGATTATGGAGATTTTCGTATCATCACCAATACCGGGCCGGTGCAGGTGTCTGGGCAAGTCCAGGAATTTCTCACCCGCACGCAGCAGGATGCGCCTGAGCCCGGCACCCAACTGTTGGTCGGGCTAGCCTTGGTTGGCGCGGCTTGCATGGGGCGCAGGATGGGAAGGGGGTGCCAACCTAGCCTTCGCACCGTGCAGAGCGGGCAACCGGATCACGCCCCGAACGCGGCTTGAGAAGGGCAGCAACGGCTCCGAATCTCCCGGCCTTGACTTACATCCGCTAATGGTGTTTCTTAATATGACAAGGGGCTTTACTCTCTCAGAGGAGGTTGGGTAACAAGTGAAACACTTATATCGTATTCCAATGGGCGTGCTGTATCTGTTCTGCCTGGCTTTGCCGGTGGCGGCACAGAACGCTGCGCTGGTCGGAACGGCAAGGGACGCGCAACAGTCGGTGATGCCGAACGTAGTGGTCACCCTTACCAATATGGAAACCGGGGTCAGCCAGTCAACCCGGACGGACACCGAAGGAAACTACGAGTTTCAGGTGGTGAGACCGGGGAGCTATTCGCTGAAAGCACAACAGGCCGGCTTCCAGACCTTCGTGCAAAATTCGTTTGGGCTGAGAGTGGATGAGCGCGCCCGCGTCGATGCCGCTATGCAGGTGGGGGAGACCGCTACGGCGGTAACGGTGGAAGCCACGCCGGCCGGGGTGCAAACCGAGTCTTCGAGCCTGGGCGATGTGGTGGACAACAAGAAGATCGTCGAGATTCCGCTGAACGGCCGTTTCTTCCTGGATTTGGCCCTGTTGACGGCGGGGACCAGCGTGCCCAGCACCAACAACCGCACGTTTCTTGCGGTGCCGAGCGGCATCGGAATGAGTGGCATCAACGCCTCGGGCACGCGTGAAGATTCCACCAACTATCTGTTGGACGGCATCAACCTGAGCGACATGGTGCAGAACCAGATCACCTTTCAGCCGAACATCGATATGATCCGGGAATTCAAGGTGCAGACCAACTCCTTCAACGCCGAGTATGGACGCAACGCCGGACTGGTGATCAACGCGGTCTCGAACTCAGGCACCAACGGCCTGCACGGGACAGGTTACGAGTTCTTGCGCAACCAGCGGTTCGACGCGAAGAATTATTTCGATAGGGCTGGCCCAATCATTCCCTTCAACCGGGACATTTATGGCTACAGCATTGGCGGCCGGATGGTCAAGAACCGCACCTTCTTCTTCACCAGCTATGAAGGCCGGGAGGGGCATGAAGTGGCCTCGCTCAAAACGCTGGTGCCCACCGATACCCAGCGGGCTACGGTGACGAACCCGACGATTCTGCAACTGCTGGCGCTGGTGCCGCATGCCAACGATTCTACCGGCGGGTTCTACGTGGGGTCGGCCGCGCGGAACCGGCACCTGAATCAGTACACCGGGCGCATGGACCACAACCTGTCGTCCAGGGACTTTCTGTTCGGCAGCTTCATCATCAACCGGGACAGCCGGACGGAACCGACGCTGCAAGGCAACAACCTGCCCGGATTCGGCGACTCGCGTCCCGCCAAGCGCGCGTTCGTGGCGCTGGGCTACACGCGCGCCTTCTCGCCGGCGCTGACCAACGAATTCCGCGCGGGCTTGAACCGCGTCCGCATCGAGTTCATTGGGGCCGACACGGCGAGCCCGGCCGATTTCGGGATTGCTTCACCTTCCTCCGTGTTTCCGAACATCAACGTGGCGAGCTCGCTGATCTTCGGCGGTATCAGCGGCTTTCCGCAAGGCCGGGGGGACACCACGTACCAGTACAACGATACGCTGAGCTGGGTCCACGGCAGGCACTCCATCAAGGGCGGCGTGGAGTTCCGGCGTTTCGACAACAACAACTTCAACGGCGGCACGGGCGGGGTGATCAACTTCGGCACCATGGCCGGATTCCTGGCGGGGACGCCGACGTCGGCCACGGAAACCGCACTGGCGGCGACCCCGGGCCTGCGTGTCAGTGCGTTGAACGCGTTTCTACAAGACGATTTCAAAGTGAGCCAGCGTTTGACGCTGAATCTGGGCTTGCGATGGGAGTTCAACGGGGTACCGGGTGAGATCCGCAACAGTCTGGGCTTCTACGATTTCACGCAGAATCGAGTGATCGCCGCGGGCACGCCGGGGGCTGGCCATGCCTACTCGAACCGGTACACGAACTTCGGACCGCGGGTGGGTTTCGCGTTCGATCCGTGGGGCAAAGGCAAGACCGTGATCCGTGCCGGCGCCGGGTTCTATTATGACCAGCCGGTGACCAACATCGTGTCGGGCCTGGGAAGCAATCCGCCCTTCTCGACCTCGGTGAATAATACCAGCAATATCAGCCTGTCTAATCCCTTCGCGACGCCGCCGGGGACGGGGAGTGCGATCAGCGCCATCGATCCGAATTTCCGCAACGCCATGGTGACGTCATACAACGTCAATATCCAGCACGAAGCCTTGGGCACGGTTTTTCAGTTGAGCTACGTAGGCAGCGAGGGGCACCATCTGCGGATCAACGGCGACTACAACCAGGGTATCAACGGCGTCCGCCCGATTGCCGGGTTCAGCAGCATTAACGTACAGCAATCGGTTTCCAACTCCAACTACAACGGCCTGTGGGTGAGCGCCAACAAGCGCCTGGCAAAGGGACTGACGTTCAACACGTCTTACACCTTCTCCAAATCGATCGACAACAACTCGGTGGGCAGCTCTAATCCGCAGGCGCAGGATTACCGCAACCTTTCGGCGGAACGTGCGCTCTCCGATTTCGACGCGCGCCATCGCTTCGTGCTGAGCGGCACGTACGTGCTGCCGTTCAAGGCCAACGGCGCTTTGGGAAGCCGGCTGGTGCAGGGTTGGACCATATCGCCGATCGTGAACCTGCAATCGGGCAGCCCATTCAGCCCGATCGTCGCGGTGACCGACAGCAAGGGAAGCCTGGAGGCGTTCAATCGGCCATTCGTGGTGGCTGGCGCGCCGCTGTACCTGCCGAACGCATCACCCGCGGGCTATTTGAACCCGGCGGCGTTCGTGCGGCAGGCGACGGGCTTCGGGAACGCCGGCCGGAACATTCTCAGGTCGCCGGGATTCGAAGACATCGATCTTTCGATTGCCAAGAGCACCACCATCAAGGAAAGGGCGTCGCTGCAGTTCCGCGCGGAGGCGTTCAACCTATTCAACCATCCGAATTTCGGGCAGCCGGTGAATAACCTGGCGTCCTCGGCATTCGGGCAGATCCTGGCGACGCGCACCACGCGCGGCGATCTGGGCAGCTCGCGGCAATTGCAGCTCGGCTTGAAGCTGATCTTCTGAGTGGCGTATTGAGGGGCGGCCCGGAGGGGAAGATCGGGCGGGCCGCGCTAGGGCATCGCCTCGATGGCCGGCACAATATCGCCGGTCAGCCGCAGCACGCTCCAGCGCGCCTTCTCCACGGCGTACTGCGCGTCGTAGAACGCGATCCACTTGCCGTTCTCCAGAACCCGCGCCTCTTCCACCTGGCGCAGGGAAAGCCGTCCCTCCTGCATCTGCGCGAGATTCACCGACAGTTGCTCGCGCGCCACCTCCAGATCCAACTGCGCCACCTCGGCCGCCATCGCGGCCTTCTTGACTTCGCGGAACGCTTGCTGCAAATCCGCGCTGATCTGGTTGCGCGCGCTGGTCATCTGCACCCTCAGGTGCGTAATGTCCGTTTGCGTCTGCGACATCTGCGCCTTGATACCCGGGCCGCTGAATACCGGGACCTGGAACGATAGCCCGATCTGTCCGTTGTGCCGCTGGAAGGTGCGGAAGTAGTCCTCGTAGTGATTGAATTTGGCGAACAGTCCATACTGCGCCACCAGGTCGACGCGCGGCAGACGCGCCGCCTTCTGGCCGCGCATCTCCAGGCCCTTGGCGGCGATCTGCGATTGCAGTTTGCGCAAATCTTTGCTGGCTTCGAGGGCCGCCTGCACGGCGTGCTCTTCGGATTCGGGGAGCGGGGGCGGGGGGCGCTGCGCCGCCACGGGACGCACGCGGTCATCCGCCGAGAGCCCCACGGCGATCGCCAACTGGGTCTCGGCGTTGGCCTGATCGCCGTCCAGCGCCTGGGCCAGTTGGCTGGCCCGCGCCAACTGGAGTGCCGATTGCTTTTCCGCCAGGGGCAGGGCGCGGCCTTCCTTCACCTGCGCCTGGATGGCCGCCAGCACGGTCTGCAGGCTCTCCGCGTCCTTGCGTGCCAAGGTGAGCACACGCGCCGCGCGCTCCGCATCCAGGTAGAGCGACGCGGTGCGGTAAGCCACCTCATCGCGCTTGCCGGCCACATCGATGCCGGCGCCGCGTACTTGCTCCCTGGCCTGCGCCACCGCGAAACTCTGCTGGCGATTGAACAGGAACTGTGTGGCGCGCGCCTGCACGATGCTGGGCGCCGAGCCTTCGATGCTCATCGGAAACCCGTTGCTGTAGGCGAGGCCGCTGCCCACATTGATCCGCGGGGTGAACGGGTCCCTCGCCACTTGCACGCCGTGCCGCGCGTTCTGTTCGTCAAGCCGCGCGAGGGTGATATCGGGATTCTGCGCAACGGCCCGTCCCACTGCCTGGCGGAGCGTCATGGGATGAACCTCGGTGTGCAGAGGGAGACAGAAGGCAATACTGAGGAGGACCGCTCGATTCACCATCCCTTGATTGTAAGCAGTCCAATAGTGGGGATGCCTACCGCGCCTGAGCGACATTAGATACCATGTTGGGTCCACACGGGAGGAAATATGTTGTTCCAAGACTCGAGAGCCAAGTTGCTCACTGGTGTTTGTTGCGCCGCGGCCTTGTGCGCCGGCGCCCTGGTTTCATTGAAAGCCCAGCAGGCCACCCCCACCGGGCGCGGTGGTGGACGGGGCGGAGCCGCTGCCGCCGTCTTCGCCGCGGCCGACGCGAATAAGGACGGGTTTGTCACGCGCGACGAGATGAAGGCGGTCTTCGCGAAATGGCTCCGCGGTGGTGACGCCGGCAGGACCGGATCGCTGACCCTGGATCAGCTCACGGCAGAGGTGAATGCGGCATCGCCTCAGCTCCGGCCGCCGGTTGGCGTTGGCTGGGCCCCCGGACCCCAGAACCAGACTCCCAACCCGGCCGACGTCGAGAAAATGATGGCCGCATTGCCCGACAAGGCGCCGGCCAAACCGCGGCAGCCGCGCAAGGTGCTGGTCCTGGCCAAGGCCGCGGGATACGTGCACTCCTGCATCCCGCTCGCAGCCAAGACCGTCGAGGCGCTTGGCGCCAAGACCGGCGCGTGGACCACTGCGATCACCTACGATGCGGCCGCCATTTCCGAGCAGAATCTCAAGCAGTACGATCTGCTGTTCCTGGACAACACCACGGGCAGCTTCCTCGACGATCCCAAAGATCCGGCCGCGACCGCCGCCCGCAAAAAGGCGCTGCTCGAATTCGTCCGGTCCGGCAAGGGACTGGCTGGGATTCACGCAGCCGGCGATTCCTACCACGAAGCTCGTGGGAGTGGCGACGCCGCACCAGCCGCCTCGGCCAGCCGTGCCGGCGGTCCGGGGGCGCTGCTGGCTTCGCAGATGTTGGCCGGCGGCGACACGAACAAAGATCAGAAGCTCAGCCGCGATGAGTTGAGCGCGCTGGCCGACACCTGGTTCGACAAACTCGACACGGAAAAGGCCGGCAAGGTGAGCCAGCAGGATTTTGCCGCGCGCTTCGCGTCGCTCCAGCCCGCGGCGCCGCCCGCCGCTCCCCGCGGCGCACAGCAGGGCCGCGACACGCAAGTGGGCACCTGGCCCGAGTTCGACAAGATGATCGGCGGCTTCTTCAAGTACCACTGGTTGGACCCGCAGCTCATCACGACCAAAATCGACGACCCCAAGAGCCCGATTACGGCGATGTTTCACGGCCAGGAGTTCGACATTCACGACGAGACCTATACGTTCGGCATGGACACGTGGTCGCGCACGAACCTGCACATCCTGACCAGCATCGACTACGACAAGATGAGCGGCGCCGACAAAGCGAAGGAAGACTTTCCGCGCGCCGACCACGACTACGGTCTGAGCTGGATCCGGCGCGAGGGCAAGGGCCGCGTCTTCTACGAAGCCCACGGCCACAACGAAAGGATCTATGCGATGAAGCCGATGTTGGAGCACGTGCTGGCCGGCGTGCAGTACGCGCTCGGCGATTTGAAGGCCGACGACAGCCCCAGCGTGCAGGCGAAGAAGTAGGGCAGGGAACCCGACAGACGAAAGCGTCTGTCGGGTGCACGACACAGAATTGGAGGATCGCTGCGCCCAATCCGAGCCGCGACCGCCAGGGAACGTTGGTATTGCGGCGAACGCTCCCCAACGGTCGCTCGGATTGGAGTAGGCTCTACACTTCCAGGTGGCGCACCCGCATCTGTCCCACAGCGTTTGCCGTCTTCGCGTTTGCGCTATGATAGTAGATAGCTTTGCTCTCCGTAAATAACATCTCCATGCGCTTCGGCGCCAGAACTCTGTTCGAAGACGTCACCTGCACGTTTCTGCCGGGCCGACGCTACGCGGTGACCGGTCCCAACGGCGCCGGCAAGTCCACGCTGATG
>JANYJN010000247.1 GCA_025358475.1 Candidatus Solibacter sp. | reverse complement strand
AGCTGCGTTTTGGAGGCCCAGGATTTCTACGACAACGACAGCAAGATGGTTTTCACATGCTATCAACCGCAGGGCCTGGCATCGGTCATGGGCATCGATCTGAAGACCGGCGAGGTGACCAATTTTTCCAAGGCACCGGGGACATACAACGAACCGGAGGGCATCTTCCCCGACGGGCAGTACACGTGCGTGGAAGGCGACCGGCAGGTGGCGGAACTCGGCGGCAGGCGCGGCGGGAGCAATATCGATATCTGGAAACTGAAACTCGACGGTACGGGGAAGGATTTCGTCCGGCTCACCCACTTTAACGATTACGAAAACGGCAAGGCGTCGAACCCGGTGGTGTCCACGGACGGGCGCTTCATGGCGTTTCAGACGGCGAATACCAGCGATGCCGCGGGTGTGGGTTACGGCATCGTGCTGTACTGGTTCCGCAAGTAGATCGCAGGCAGGGCGTTAATCGCTCCCTCACAACTTGTGAACAAATTGGTTGGCAGGCGAAAGCGCCTGCCCCACCAAACTGCTCACGGTAGCGGCTGGGTTACGATGGCGCGGTGCAATGGGCGCCCGCGCTGGCATATGATTTAGCTCATGACGCATTTTCGAGGTTGGTTGCGGGCGGGTTCGCTGGCGCTGGTGGTGGCGACGGCGGTTCCGGTATTCGGGCAGGGACGGGCGGCGCAGACCCCGGCCCCGTCAACTCCGGCGACGACGCCGGGCGGGCGCGGCGGACGCGGAGGCGTTCCCGGACCGGAGCCTGCGGTAGGCGGAGAGGTGGACGAGGGACCTGGCGACGCCGTACTTCGCGATCCAGCACACGTTCAATCACATGGGGCTGAATCCGGAGATGCACAAGAATGTGATCTGGAACTATTACCAGGCGGGGCACATGCTGTACATCGATAACGATTCGGCCGTCAAGCTGAAGCACGATATCGGCGAGTTCATCGCGGGATCTTTGCCGAAGGAAGGGCTGCAGTAGAGCGGGGGAGAGGGCGCGAGCAGTGGCGAGCGGCAGGGGGCGGATTGACTTAAGTGGTCGCAGCGCGGTATTTTGCAGGTATACCTTCATGGTCGGCGCGGTAGCCAAGTGGTAAGGCAAAGGTCTGCAAAACCTTTATTCGTCGGTTCGATCCCGACCCGCGCCTCCAAGATATTCTCAACGTATTACCAATAAAATCAAGAATTTGCATCTGTCTATCGATGCTCCCGCGAGTTCACGAGCTGATCCGCGTTTTCCCTGGTTTGCCCGGATCATTCCGGGCAAATTCCGGGCGCCAAGTGGTAAACTCCCTGGTCATGAAGTGCCCTCATTGCGGCAAAGAGATCGCCGAAACCGTTCAGGAACCGGCGGTGTGGAGTCGTGGCACCACGTTGCTTGGCTGAAAGACCGTGGGGGATCATTGTAGCCGTGCCTTTCCTGCCGGCCTTTTTTCTTGTGCGGCCACCCACATCTGCTCGAACTTCTCCGCCTGCGCATTCAGGTGGTCCAGTGACGGGTGTATGTACTTCTGGACGCTGCGCAGGTTGGCGTGCCCCAACCAGGCCGCGATGGTGGCGATATCAGTCCCACCCTCTGCCCAGCGGGTCGCCGCCGTGTGCCGCAGATCGTAGGGCACGAACAGGAGCTTCGCCTTCTGCGGGCGCAGAGACCGTGGTTTTCACCTGGAAGGGCGATGGCGCGAATGACACGCTCGAGGTCTGGTTCAATTACATCGGCCCTATCGCGCAAAATGAGGGCGCCCAGGTGCGTGTTGTCGCGCCGGAGCCGGACACGATGGCAGCGCTCCGGCGCATAGCTTCAGATCCGATCCCCGACCCGATCACGCTCGCGGCGCCCGTCAAGAACAAGCTCTCCGAAAAGTACGATTGGATGCTCGACGAATCCCTGATGAACGCCGAATACGCCTCACGGAAGCTGGATGTAAACGGAACGCGCGCACTGGTCCAAGCTCTCGTGAGCCTGGAAAGGCAATGAACGATTGATGCCGGCCCCAAGCGAACTAATCAATAGCGGCCGGGGGCTAATGCGCGCAATCACGTCGGCCGGGCGTATCCGGTTCACATCGATTCCGGTACGCAGCCGCATAATCGACACCGTCAGCGGCGCGAAAGGGGATGCCCGCTACTCATCTATGGATAATACTCGCCGCCTTACCTAAAACGGCCTTTTGGATGATCTTGAGCCGAATCACCCGATGTCCTCTCGCCCTTCAGGATTCCAGCGTTAGAGCAGCAGGTGGCATTCCTCCTCCCTGATGCCGCCGTGTAGACCGAAATCGGTCAAGCTGGAGCGTCGGCATCCTTCCTTCACTTGCGTCATGTCCCCTGGGGCTGCGATGATTACGGTGAATGCTAAATCAAGGGTCATTGTCATGCGCAAACCTCTGCTGATTCTCGCCACTCTTGTCGGCTCCGCCACTTTGTTCGCCCAAAAGCCTGCCTGGCAGCCGACTCCCGGGCATCTGACCTTGCCTCTCTGGCCAAACGGGGCGCCGGGCACTCCGCCGAATCCGGTGCCGGAGGTCGATACTACAACTGCGAAGGACAATCTCATCGCGGGCAAGCCGCTCATCCGTCTCGGCAACGTTTCAAACCCCACGCTCACGCTCTACACTCCCCGGTACAAGAACACCGGGGCCGCCGTAGTTGTCTTTCCGGGAGGCGGTTACCGCATTTTGGCCATTGACCTCGAAGGGACCGAGGTGTGCGACTGGCTCAATTCCGCGGGCATCACCTGCGTCCTGGTGAAATACCGCGTGCCCGGCTCCGGGCCTTACCCGAAGTCTTCCGCGGCACTGCAGGATGCGCAGCGCGCTCTCGGGATTGTGCGCTCTCACGCCAGCGAGTGGCACATTGATCCGCATCGAATCGGGGTCCTTGGCTTTTCTGCCGGAGCTCACCTTGCCGCGGCGCTCAGTAATCACTTTGATCGACGACTCTATGATCCGATTGACGCCGTTGACGGCCTAAGTTGCCGTCCCGACTTCGCCGTGATTGTCTACCCGGGTTATCTCTCACTCGCGGAGAAGAACTTCGCGCCCAATCCGGACATTGAGGTGTCCAACCAAACCCCGCCTTCGTTTATCGTGCAGGCCGAGGACGATCCGGTCCATGTCGAAAACGCTGTGGTCTATTTCCTCGCCCTGAAGAATGCGAAGGTTCCGGCAGAGCTGCACATTTATGCCGAGGGCGGACACGGTTACGGCCTGCGCCGTACCACACTCTCAGTCACGACGTGGCCCCTGAGTGTGGAAACGTGGTTCCATACACTTCACATCCTGTCCGACTCTGCTGGATCCCACCCTCCGGCGAAGTAAACTCGCGAGAGCCCGGCTTGCGGGAGACGGTGCGGGACAGGATCTGGGCGAGTGGTCGTGTATCTGGAAACGACGACCACTGAGATACGTACCCGCAAGTCGGCCAGCATCCGGCGGCGTGCCTCCGATGGCACGCCGCTCCCCAGTCTCAGGTCAATTTTCAGACCTTCCTGGGTGTTTGCCGGTTGGATGGGGATTTCGCGACAGGAATCGATTTTCTAAACGCTGTGGCGTTACCGCTTGCTTTTCACGCAGAACCCGGCGTGTCGATATCCCCCGGCGTTCCATAGTCAGCCGGCGCGATCCACCCCGTAGCGATTGTCAGACTAACCACCTATGCAAGACACTACGGGGCGAGGTTGCCGCGAAGGCTGGCTACTGCAGTTTCAGCAGTGCCTGATAGGAACTCACCCAGAGCCCGCCATTGACCGGAGTTACGCAACCGAAAAACCAGTTTGGCTCGGCGGTCGGGCGTGAGAACGACCAGAGTATGCTGCGGGAGTCGAGATCCAGCGCGTGAAGCGTGGCCCCCGGCGCAGCCCCGGGCTTGGCGCCCGGACTACCTTGGAAATAGAGAACGTTGCCTGCTACCGCCATGGACGGCGACGACTCGCGATATTGGCCGGCAATCTCCCATGCCGTGCTGCCAGAGCTCTTCTCGAAGGCGATGAGGAATCCGGAGGTCATCCCGAGCAGTACCGAGCCCGCGTCCACCAAGCCGTGTACTTCAACGGGGCGACTCTGCCCTTCTACCGGCCGTCGAACTTCAACGGGCGGCCAGAGGTCGCCTCCGGTGGCGCGCCCCACCGCGTAGAGACGTGCCTCGCCCGATGCAAAGACCGCGTCCCCCGAGACGACGGGCTGATTCAGGCAAACACCCGAATGCGCGTAAGGAGCCTCCGCCCGATACCGCCAGCGTTCCCTCCCAGTCCGGGCATCCAGGGCAAAGAGGTAGTAGCCCGCCGGTTTCGCCGGATCGCCGGGAGTGGCGTCGGCGCTGCCGGTGAGGTAGATGACATCGTCTCGCACAATTGGCTGAGATGCGCACGCGGCGCGGGTAGAGAGCGCCACCTTCCACCGTTCGCGTCCGGTGGCGACGTCCATCGCATAGAAATGGCCGTTCTTGCCGAGAATATAGGCAAGATCCTCGTGGACGGCAACCGCCGCGTTCTGGACCGGGTCTGGACCTCGCCAAACCTCTTTTCCCGTGGTGAGCGAGACGGCCACTACCGCGCCGGGATAAGCTGCCGCGAAGGGCGTGATGACAAGCCCGCCGGCGACAGCGGGAGGCGTCGAGACGGATGCGGTACCTGTACTAAACGCAGGTCGATACGCCCACTTCACCTTGCCACTGAGCATGTCGACGGCAAATAGACCGCCACGGCCAGTCTGGTTTCCAGCCAGGATCGTCGTGCCCGCGACGGCCGCCGGGCTCCAATCTCGGAAGCCGGGATTTACCGTGAGTGTTTCTACGGGCTGGTTGCGCACCGGCTGGATCCGTGCGGGATCTGGCTGCGCGAGCCCTGGTACTGCACATAGCACCGCACTCATGATCGCGCTGCCTGCGAACCATCTCCGATTCCATGCCATCATCGGCCGCCTCTTTTCCGGCTCGCTATCCAACTCGCGGATATTGTCATCTCAATGATCGTACAAACGGACGCTTAGCGCGCTGCCGGATTCACCATCGAAGGCCGCGTGCGTTTACCGACAGCTGGCGGGAACAGCCCATCGCATTGACCTGGCGCTGTCGAGCGCGGTGGCCAGCGATGCAGACGGGGTAACGTATTTCCGCGTCCGATGCCAGGACGACGGTCGCGCGCTGGAGGTTTGGCAGAACCGCTTCGTTTAGCCCGAGTTGAGGTTTCGGCGCGCGCGCTCCCCAACAGCGCCAAAGCCGGTCGCATCGACGCCACTCACTTCTGCAGGATCTTGTGCGAGCTGTACTCGTAGGAGATCATCAGCAAGTCGCCGAACGTACACCTCACCACCACTTGATAAGCCGAGGGAAACCCGGCGAGTCCCTCTCGCGAGAATACGGACCGCAAATTGCCCAAGGAACGTGGTGATGAGAAGAACTTCGCCGCCCCGTCGGTACCAGCGGAATTAGTGCCCGAGAAGATCACCATACCCAACCGCCCGTGATCGGAGTCGCGGGTGTTCAGCACGGTTACCAGCCCATACACATCACTGAACCCGCCATTCCCGTCCGGTTTGGGAACGATGACGCGTCCGGATGAACGGTCCCGGATCACAAAAGACTTGACCGAAGACTCAAAGTCCACGAACAACGGCGTGTTCTCCACCGTCCGGCCAATGGTCACGCTATCCAACGGACTCCCGAAGAACACCACGTTCCGTTCCCGCACGGCCGAGATCGGAACCGCCCTGTCCGGCAATATCTGGTACGAAGACTGCAACGAGTTCAAGGTGTTGACGGTGGTGACGACCGCGCTCATCGTCCCGAACCCGAGAGCGTTGTCCGTGAAGGTCATGTCCAGGAGGGTTCCCGGATTCAATGGCCGGTGCTGCCGGTATAACCCATAAGTTTCCAGCGGAGCCGGGTAATCGGGAAGCCCGTGATTGGTGCGCCCTTTCGGGCCCAGAATGAGATGAAGGGGTGCGGCGACAGAAAGCATCACGTTGGCGTCCTGTTTGGCCATCGGTCGCCATGCCTCTGCAACCACGGGGTCGATGGTGGACTTGCCCGGCGCCCCTCTCAGGGCCAGGTACGTGATGGCAGCCCCGGTACCTGCCGCCAACAGAGCCGCGGCAGCGAAAAGCGCAACCCTCTTCCTACCGTGTCCCGGTGCTTCGCTCCCCCCGATCTCCTGGGGCTCCGGCTGCGGGATGAGTGTCACCCTGGGTTCTTCGCGGTTAACCGCGAGCCCCACAAACTGCGGGTGGTAGCCGCCCTTCGTGATCACAACCCGAACAGGTTCGTCGGTGAGTTCCGTGGAATAGAGCTTCTGGAGCTTCTGCCGAAGCTCGTATGCCCTGGTCCGGACTGACGAATCCTCCGCCGGCGAGTAGCCCTTCGGACGTCCCAGTACTTCGACGCCAATCGCGTATTCCCTCAGATCCCCGCCCTTGCCCTGGATTTCCGCTTCGCACACAAATCGCAAAAAGGCTCTGAGCTGTTCGGCGCGTGCAAAAGTCCGGCTCCCCAGTGCACGTTCCAGCGCGGCGTGCTTTTCTTCCGAAGTGCAGCAAAGCGTCTCTGTCACGGGTTAACCGACGTAATTGTAACACCCATGTGGAGACCGGACCCCAATTCGTAACGGTTAAGAACGCATGGCGTGCGGTTAATAAGCCGTGAACAGGCTTGACGTCTCCGTTGAGGCATGCGAACGTGCAATCGTAGTCATCGGTTTCCCGCTGGGAGTTTCGAACCGTGTTAATAATGGCTGTTCCCAGGAGCTCGAAATGTCGTCTTTCTGCCCGTACAATGCGATGAGGGCTCGCCAGTACATCGAGACTTCGATTCCGGTGTTCCGGCGCAACCAGTTTTCCTGTCACGTGGGCGGTCCCATCCGAAAGAACCGCACCTTCTTCTTTACTTCGTACGAAGGGCTGCGCGGCTCTGGCACGGGCGCGGCAGTTGGCACCGTGGAGACACCGGGAGTTCCGCGCTTGGCTTCACGCCACCCGGCCCGGGTCGATCGCCGACAAGCTGGTGCAGCAGTTGAGGCCGGTTTTCTACCCAACTTATAGTTTCAGCACCAACCAGGAGACCTTCTGATGCTCATGCAGACTCTTTCGGCGGTCTTCCTGCTGGCGGGCATCGCCGCCGCGCAGGGTCCGGCCTGGAAGAACACCCCCGTTCTGGACACGTCGAAATCGCCGCACGCCATTTTGCATGGTGTGCCGGTTTCGGCGGTTGCGGTGCGCGACGGCTTCTGGTCGCCGCGTCGCAAAGCTGCGATTTCCGTCAGCCTGCCCACCTTCCTGGAACTGCTGGAGCAGAACGGGGAGATCGACAATTTCCGGCGGCTTTCGGGACGCAAGAATGTAGCGCGGCGCGGCCGGATCCCGAGCGACGCCGACGTTTATAAGTGGCTGGAAGCGGTAG
>JANYJN010000242.1 GCA_025358475.1 Candidatus Solibacter sp. | reverse complement strand
CCCGCGCGCTCAGCCTTGCCCGATCACGTCCTGGTAGATTTCGAGCACCTGGCGCGCCGTCCAGTTCCAACTGAAACGCGCCGCCTGCTCCCGCCCGCGGCGGATCAACCGCGCGCGCAGTTCCTCATCCAGCAGCATGTCGCTGATCCCCCGCGCGATATCGAATACGTTCTCCGGATTCACCAGAATCGCCGCGTCACCCACCACTTCGGGCAGCGAACTCACGCTGGAGCAGACCACCGGCGTGCCACAGGCCATGGCTTCCAGCGGAGGCAATCCGAACCCCTCGTAGCGCGACGGAAAAACGAAACCTGCCGCCGATTCGTAAAAGCAGCGCAGCGTCTCGAACGGCACGAAGCCCAGAAAACGCACCGCGCTGTCCACCCGGCTCTTCATCACCGCCTGCCGCACCGCCGGATATTGCGAAATCGTGTCGCCGATAATCACCAGCCGCAGATCCTTGTAGATCGGGTGCGCGGCCAGTTGCTCGCGCACCACCGCGAAAGCCTCCACCAGGCGCGGAATATTCTTGTGGCGCCGGATGTTGCCCGCGTACAGAATGAACGGATACTCGATCTGGTACCGCTCCAGGATGCGCTGCTGCTCCGGCGCACCGGGCGCCGCGGCGCGCACGAAGAACGCCGGGTCGGGCGCGTTGTACACCCGCGTGATCCGGCTTGAGGGCACCCCCATCTGGCTCTCGACGTCCCGCTTCGTCGCCTCGCTCACCGCAATCACTCGCGCCGCCCGCCGCAACCCGCGGCCGAAACGGAAACGGCGCAAGTGCATCCGGAGGTTCGACGTCTCTTCCTCGAAGAACAGATTCGCCAGATCGTGGATGGTCACCACGTAGGGCCGGATCATGAGCAGCGGAACGCGGGCCAGCGGAATGTGCACCAGGTCCGGCGAGAGCCCGTGCAGAAACAGCGGGAACGCCACGTGATCCAGAGCGCTATGGTCACTGCGCGCGTATACCGCCGTATGGAAATTCTCCGGCAACCCGGCGAGCGTGCGCACGTCGGCCGGCCCGCTCACCAAAGTGTACTGGTTGGTCCGGTCGATGCCGCCTAGCGCGTGTACCAGACTTCGGATGTAGGTGCCGATCCCGAAATCCCGTATGCGGCGAGCATCGATGACGATGTGGGCCATGCTACGCCCGCACGGTTGCGCGCTTCCAGCCGTAGAGCGGGAAGCGGCGGGTCAGCGCCTCCACCTTCTGCCGCACGCCCGCAATCGCCGTCTCGCTGGCGATGTTGGTCAGTACCTCCGCAATCAGCCGTCCCACTTCGCGCATTTCCGGCTCCTCAAATCCGCGCGTGGTGACGGCGGGCGATCCCAGCCGGATCCCGCTGGGATTCATCGGCGGGTTGGTGTCGAACGGAATAGCGTTCTTGTTGACCGTGATGCGCGCGCGGTCCAGCGCCAGTTCCGCCTCCTTGCCGCGCAACCCCTTGGAGAAGACATCCAGCAGCACCACGTGCGTATCCGTGCCGCCGGAAACCACCCGGAAACCGGCGTCCATCAGGGCCTGCGCCAGGGCACTCGCGTTGGCCACCACCTGCTTCTGGTACGCCACGAACCCGGGCTGCATGGCCTCCAGGAAGCACACCGCTTTGGCGGCCAGCACGTGTACCAATGGCCCACCCTGCGTGCCCGGGAAGACGTTCTTATCGATTGCCTTGCCGTACTTTTCACGCGCCAGAATCATGCCGCCGCGCGGCCCGCGCAGCGTCTTGTGCGTGGTGGTGGTCACGATATCGGCGTACTCGCACGGGTTGGGATGCACGCCCGCCGCCACCAGCCCCGCGATGTGCGCCATGTCCACCAGGAACACCGCGCCCACCAGGTCGGCGATCTGCCGGAAACGCGCGAAATCGATGATTCGCGGGTAGGCGCTGGCGCCCGCAATGATCAGCTTCGGCCGGTGCTCTTTCGCCAGCAGCTCCACTTCGTCATAATCGATGCGCTCGTCTTCCTTGCGCACGTTGTACGGCACCACCTTGTACAGCTTCCCGGAGAAGTTCAACGGATGTCCGTGGGTCAGATGGCCGCCGTGCGCCAGGTTCAATCCCATGATGGTGTCGCCCGGCGTCAGCACCGCCCCGTAGGCGGCCTGGTTGGCCTGTGAACCCGAGTGCGGCTGTACGTTCACATACTCCGCGCCGAAGAGCTTCTTGGCGCGCTCCCGCGCCAGGTTCTCCACGATATCGGTGTACTCGCACCCGCCGTAATAACGCTTGCCCGGATAGCCTTCCGCGTATTTATTGGTGAACACGCTGGCGGTAGCTTCGAGCACCGCCTCGGAAGTAAAATTTTCGCTCGCGATCAGTTCCAACTGCCCGTCCTGACGGGCGGTTTCGTGCTGAATGGCCTCGTAGATCTCGGGATCCACTTGGGAGAGAGGGCGGGACATGCGTTCGGTTTCGGTCATGACAGTGTTCCTCCGGCAGCGGGCGGGACAGGGCCCGGACCCGTTATTTTTCTAATTGGGCGATCTTGGCAACGCGGCGCGCGTGGCGACCGCCGGCAAATTCGGTCTTCAAGAAGATGTCGATGAGAGCGAGCGCGCGATTCTCGTCCAAATACTTGGCGCCGAGCGTCAGCACATTGGCGTCGTTGTGCTCGCGGGTGAATTTCACTTCGTCATCATTCCGCGCGGGAGCGGCGCGGACGCCATCCACCTTATTGGCGGCCATCGCCATACCGATTCCCGTGGAGCATACGAGAATGCCGCGGTGGCTGCGTCCAAGCGCCACATCACGGCCGACCGACTGGGCGAAATCGGGGTAGTCGCAGGACTCCAG
>JANYJN010000239.1 GCA_025358475.1 Candidatus Solibacter sp. | reverse complement strand
GGCCGAGGGCAAAACCAATAAGGAAATCGCCGTGGTGTTGAATCTCAGCGTCTATACGGTGGACGCGCATCGCGGGCGCATCATGGAGAAGTTGAACCTGCACAGCATCAATGAACTAGTGCGCTTCGCGCTGCGCAACGGACTGATCGATTAGAAGGCCGCTACGCTCGGATGCCGGCTCCGCCCGTAGCTTGATCGCGGACCGCTCCCTGACGGTACGACCCCCACAGCTCCCAACCGAGCCCCCACCGCGGCACCCTCTGGTTTGGGAGCTGTCCGCGAGGCCTCAATTCCCCGTCGCCGCGATGGCCTGGAGCAGCGCTCCCACCCTTTCCGGAGAGCCGGCGAACAGACCGCGCGGCACGTGGCGATACTTCAGGATCTGCCGGTAGATGACGTCTTCCATGGTGGAATTGATGCCCCATCCGCCCAGATATTGCAGGCGGAGGTCGATGTCGCGGTTGATTTCGGCGCCGGCGCTCCACGCGCCCAGGTCGGCGTTCTGGCCGGCGTAATTAGAGAGCAGATCGACAATCGAGGTGACACCGATCTCGTACAGGGACTGCGCCACCGGCGCGTAATCGGGACGATTGAGCCGCTGCTGGATCTCGTCGAGGTTGATGGTGGGCGCTTCCAGGTGACCCATGAACACCATGTCGTAGCCCTGGCCGTTGACCGTGTTGGCCCAGATGGTGGAGTGCGGGAAGGCTGCGAAGAAAGTGGCCAGCTCGCTCTTCACGGTGCGCACATCGCTTTCGTACAACGGAACGTACAGCGTGAACAGGCCGCCCGGATTGAGGTGGCTCTTGACGGATTCGAAGTACTCCTTCGAGTAGATCGCGGCGGTGCCTTTGGCGAAGACATCCAGCGGATCGCTGGCGATGATGTCGAACTTATCGGTGGTGGTGAGCAGGTAGTGGCGCGCGTCGTCGAACACCACGCGGGTCTTGGGATTCTGGTAGACCTGGTAATTCTGCTTGCCGAAAAAACGCGTGGAGGTGGGTGGGATCACGGGCTCGATTTCGCAGATGGTGATGTGCTCGATCGCCGGATACCTGGTGAAGGCGCCGGCGCTGACTCCGGCGCCGAAGCCTATGCCAAGGACGGATTTCGCCGCCGGGTGCAGTATGCCGGGCAGGTGGCCCACCATGCGCTGCAGCTTCATGTCGTAGGGCTCGGTGGTGGCTTCCACGTGGCCGTTGACGTCAATCTCGATGGCGCCATCGTTCCAGCGCGTGATGGCCACCGAGGAATTGCGGCCTTCGATGGTGTAGAGCACTTCGCTCTTGCCCGCGTTCAGCGCCATGCGGCGTCCGTAAGCGATGAGTTCGCCGGGAATGGGTGCGAGGTTGCTGGATAGCCAGGCGGCCAGCAACACGGCGGTGGCGAGTGCGGCGGACACCCCCAGTGAGCGCGTCGCGCGCACGAAGGGCACCAGGATCAGGACGCCGCTGGCGAGGGCAGCCCAGATGAGGACGCGCTGCGAGTTCTGCGTGCCGATCCAGGGAATGAGGCCGAGAGAGACCGTCAGCGCGCCGAAAATCGCGCCCAGGGTATTGGCGGCATAGACGCTGCCCACGGTTTGTCCGGGGTCCTCGCCCGGGCGCGCGAGAGAAGCGACGGCCAGCGGAAAGCTCGCGCCCCATAGAATAGTGGGCGGCAGAATGGCCCACAGACAGCGGACCATGTCGAGTTGGAACGTATGCCAAGGGCTGATCGTGAGCAGCGGATTGATGGGCCAGTAGGGGAGCGACGTGGAGACGATCCACGCGGTCCACGCGATGCCTAGCGTGAGCAGCACCTGCGACCACGCCAGGGCCAAGCGCGGGCGCACGGAGCGCAGCAGCATGGCGCCCAGCCCGCTGCCCAGCGCGAGCCCGGTCAGGAAGACCGCCAGAATGATGGAGAAGATATAGACCGTCAGGCCCAGCAGCATGCCGAGAAGCCGGGTCCACACCACCTCGGCGCCGAGCGCGGTGGCGCCGGAGAGCCCGATGGCGGCATAGATGGTCCAGCGCGGAATGCCGTCGCCGGCATCGGGGGCGGCTGCGGCGGAGCGGAGCGCGGTTTCCGGGACGCTGGCCTCGGCAGGCGTGTGGGCAGCCAGGGCGAAACTGGCCAGCGCCACGGCGACGTTGATGGCGGCGGCTGCGTAGGTGGCGACGGACATGTTGTAGATGCGCAGCAGGTAGAATCCGGCAAGCAGGCATCCAAAGACGGCGCCCGCCGTGTTGCCGGCGTAGAGCAGGCCGTACCAGGAGACGCCGCTCGGCGCGGACTTCAGCCAGCGGACGATGGCGGGCAGCGACGCGCCCATCAAGATGGTGGGCGGCAACAGGCAGATGGCGGAAAGGAAACCGCGCAGCAGAAATCCCGGCATACCGTGCTCGGCGCCGGCGATGTAGGCGAGATTCACGAGGGGCAGCAGCAGGTGCACCAGCAGGGCGGAGGCGGCGATGCCGAGTTCCAGGTACCCATAAATGCGCAGCGGATGCTGCCCGGCCAGGCGCAGCCGGGGGAACCACACACTGCCGATGCACAGGCCGCCCATGAAGGTGGCCAGCAGGCAGCCGAGCGACACGGCGGTAGATCCGATGGCCAGTTGCAGCGACTGATACCAGACGGTTTCGTAAATCAGCGCGGAACATCCGCTGCCGGCGAACAGGACTAGCAGCAGAGGAAGATAGCGCGAGGCGTCGCCGGGCGCCGCTTGCGTGGGTTGGGACATATGGATGACGAATGCCTATCTTAGCGGGTTGGACGCGCTCATGAGTACATCGAGGCGGCGATTCGGTGGACAACGGCTTTAGGGCGGCGCCGCCCGGGGCGGAAGCGCCCGCGCCTCCTGTAGACACCCCCGATGCCGATGGCCGAGATGCCGCGCGCAGGAGTCGGCGCCCCAGCCGAGACAGGGCGGGAGCCGTGTGAGGCTTGAACTGCAGCCGGCCCATGCTGACATGCTTTTCACGTACTCTGAAAGCAGCAGGAATTGATGACCAGCGGACTGCCACCATCAGGAGATGTCGTGAGCCTCTACCGCCGCGCGTTTGCGGAGTACGGGTCTCGCGCGCTGTGGAACATGCGTCCCAGCGATGATCCTACCGCTGCGGACGCCTTGGCGATTACGAAGGCATTGAGAACCTATGGCGGCATGGAAGGCCGCCGGTTGGCGGAAAGCATCGAAAGGCTTTGCCGTGCCGCTCACTAAATTGCAGACCCACGCTTTGCGCGTACTTGCGGCGCAACGGAGCCCCGACAGCTATGTTGCGGGGGGGGTTGCGTTGAATCGCGCTGGTCCCCGTTTTTCCGCTGACATCGATATTTTTCAGGACTCGGAGGAACGCCTCGCCGGGGCTGCCGAAGCGGATGGCGCCGCCCTGGTCGAAGCGGGGCTCGCCTTGTCATGGGGAAAAGTCCAAACGGGCAAGCGTCAGGCGCAGATTGAGGGTCTGGGCGAGACGATGCAGCTCGAATGGGTTGCCGATAGTGACTTCCGTTTTTTTCCCGCCCAACAGGATGAACTATTCGGCTACGTGCTGCACCCGGTTGACCTTGCTACCAACAAAGCCTCGGCGGCGGCGGACCGGAGGGAGCCCCGCGACATCGTTGACCTTGTCACCATCCACCAGACCATTCTGCCGCTTGGCGCCGTAATCTGCGCGGCGGTTGGGCGCTTTCCTGGATTGTCGCCGGAAGAAATGCTGGCTGAAATCACGCGGCACAGCCGCTTCACGGCAGAGGAGTTTCGGGTGCTGGCAACGGAACGCCCCCTTGACGTAGCGGATGTTCACCGGCGCATCCGAAGCATGATCGAGCATGCGGAGCGCTTCGTCGGCGAGATTCCAAGCGATGACGTGGGCTTTGTCTTTCTGGACGGGGACAAGCCTGTACAGCCCGCTAGAGGAGCACTTGCCAGGTACCAGCGGCGTTCTGGCGCCCGGCGAGGCCTTTGGCCGTCATCATCGGGTATTACGAGCGCAATGCTCGACCGCTATCTAGAGCCGCCCAATCCATAGGGCGCGAGATCCGCGCTTCGCCGCACCGCGCAAGCAGGCGTCCGAGCTGCGCTCGGACGGACAGACCAGGAGGTCTGTCCTACTGCTTCACCGCCGCTTCAATCGCCTCCAGCTCTCTTC
>JANYJN010000199.1 GCA_025358475.1 Candidatus Solibacter sp. | reverse complement strand
GTGGAGTGCATCGGCGCCTGTTCCTGGGCCCCCGCCATCCAGGTAAACTACGAGTTCCACCACCACGTCACGCCCGAAAAACTGGACCAGCTTCTGGATGGACTGAGGAAGAAGTCATAACCGATGCTTTTCAACGAACCTAGTCCGCTGGAGACCAAGGTGCTGACGCGGCGCTTCGGCCTGCCCAATTCGGCATCCATCGATACTTACCTGGCCACCGAAGGCTACCAGGGCTTTCTCAAGGCGGCGAAGATGAAGCCGGAAGAGATCATCGCGGAGGTGAAGGCTTCCAATCTTCGCGGGCGCGGCGGCGCGGGTTTCCCTACGGGCATGAAGTGGGGTTTCGTGCCGCGCACCTCGCCCAAGCCCAAATACATCGTGGTCAACGGCGATGAGAGCGAGCCCGGCACCTGCAAGGATCGCGTGCTGATTGAAAACGACCCTCACCAGTTGATCGAGGGCGTACTGATCGCCGGCCTCTCGGTGGATTCGCACGCCGGCTACATCTACATCCGCGGCGAGTATCGCTACCTCATCGAAGTGATGGAGAAGGCCATCGCCGAAGCCTACGAGAAGGGCTGGCTGGGCAAAAACATCCAGGGCACGGGTTTCGATTTCGAGCTCTACGCGCACACCGGCGCGGGGGCGTACGAGTGCGGCGAGGAATCGGCGCTCTTGGAATCGCTCGAAGGCAAGCGCGGCATCCCGCGCATACGCCCGCCGTTCCCCGCCGTGGCGGGCGCGTTCCAGTGCCCCACCATCCTGAATAACGTGGAGACTTTCTGCGCCGTGCCGGCCATTCTGCGCGATGGTGGCGCGGTATTCGCAGCGCTCGGTATTCCCAAAGCCGGCGGCACCAAGATGACCTGCCTCACCGGGCACATCAACAAGCCCGGCGTCTACGAACTCAAACTCGGCTTCCCGGTGAAGCAACTGATCGAAGAGGTGGGCGGCGGCATCCCGAACGGCAAGAAGTTGAAGGCCTTCATCCCGGGCGGGTCGAGTTGCCCGGTGCTGACGGCGGCCGAAGTGGAGGGCGCTACCATGGACTACGATTCCATGGCGTCGCGCAAAACCATGCTGGGCTCTGGCGGCGTCATCGTCATGGACGAAGACACGTGCATGGTGAAAGCCGCGCTGCGCATCATGCGCTTCTACGCCCACGAAAGCTGCGGTTGGTGCATCCCGTGCCGCGAAGGCACCACCTGGCTGAAGAAAATTCTGACTCGCTTCCACGAGGGGCAGGGCACGCGCACCGATATCGACCTGATCGGCGATATCGCCAAGAATATGCTGGGCCGCACCTTCTGCCCGCTGGGCGATGCCGCCGCCATGCCGACCATCTCCATCGTCGAAAAGTTCCGGCAGGAATTCGAAGATCATCTGAACGGCAAACCGTGCCCTTACGAGCACAGTGGAAGTACGGTGACCGTGTGATGTTCACGCGCGCCGCGTTGATTTTCCTGTGCCCAGCCCGAAGGGCGAAAGATAGTAGCCCAGTGCGTCAGCACTGGGAGAAGGACGGCCCCGCCTCAGCCGTGGGACGGGGCGGAAGAACCCTCCAGCCGGTCCCTTCTTACGCCCCGTTCCGGGGCTGGCCAATGCGCCCGCCTGCTACCCACGGCTGTGCGCCGTGGGCTATTTTCTTGCGCCCTTCGGACTCTGCGCGGCGCGTGCCCGCCAGAACAGGAGCGTTCGTCAGGTCGTGGGCTCCTTCCTTGCGCCCTTCGGACTCTGCGCGAGCTTTCGCGCCCAGCGCGCGCCGGCTGAAAGCCGGCTGCCGCCAGGATTGGCTGCAACACAAGGGAGTTGCATGGCTGATTTGATCAATCTGACAATCGACGGCCGCGCGGTGCAGGTTCCGCCGCAGACTCTTTTAATCGATGCCGCCAAGACCGTGGGCATAGAGATCCCCGCCTTCTGCTACTACGAGGGACTCTCGCTGGCCGCCGCCTGCCGCATGTGCCTGGTGGAAGTGGAGAAGATGCCGAAGATGATGACGGCATGCACTCTGCCGGTATCCGAAGGCATGGTGGTGCGCACCGACACAGACCAAGTTAAACAGGCGCGCAAGTATACCCTCGAGTTCCTGCTCACCAATCACCCGCTGGATTGCCCGGTCTGCGACAAGGGCGGCGAGTGCGAATTGCAGGACATGGCGTTCCGTTACGGCGCCGGCGAGAGCCGCTACACGGAAGAAAAAGTTCATACCCCGGAGAAGCAGTTCTCCCCCGTGGTCTTCTTCGACGCGCCGCGCTGCATCCTGTGTTTCCGCTGCGTGCGCGTCTGCAATGAGGCCCTGGGAGTGGGCGCGCTGGGCGTGGTAAACCGTGGCGTGACCAGCGAGATCGCTCCCAACGTGGGCGACCACCTGGAGTGCGACGAGTGCGGCGCCTGCATCGATATCTGCCCCGTCGGCGCGCTCACCAGCGGTGCCTACCGTTATAAGACCCGCCCCTGGGAGATGACCCACGTCGGCACCATTTGCACGCACTGCGGCAATGGCTGCAAGACCACGCTGGGCACCCGCAATGACAAGATTTTGCGCGGCAACAACCGCGACCGCTCTGGCATTAACGGCGAGTTCCTGTGCATTAAGGGGCGCTACGCCTTCGATTTCTACGATCACCCCGAGCGCCTGCAATCCCCCCTGCTGCGCGTCAACGGCAAACTGGAAGAAGTGTCCTGGAGCAGGGCTCTTGAAGCGGTGGCTCAAAAGTTCACCCAGACCCTGACCGAGGGCGGCAGCTTTGGCGTGATCGGCTCTAACCACACCACCAATGAAGAGAACTTTTATTTGCAGAAGTTCGCGCGCCAGGTGCTCAAAACCAACCACATCGACCACCACCGCACCGGCGACGTGGTGACCTTGCTCGACGCGCTCACCGGCAAGACAGCGAAACTGGCCACGGTTGCCGATCTCTACGAGCGCAAGGCCATTCTCATTTTGGGCGCCGACCTGGCGCTAGAGCACCCCATGCTCAGCTACCAGGTTCGCGCCAACTATCGGCATCATCAGGCGCACGTCTACGTGGTGACGCCGCGAGCGGTGCGCGAGGATAATTACGCCGCCGCAAGCGTTCGTGTGGGACAGGCCTCCCGGCCTGTCCAGAAAGGCCAGGAGGCCTGTCCGACTGCCTTCGCCGCGCTCGAATCGCTCCGCGAAAAGCTGCAAGCCGAGCCGGAACTGGTCATCCTGTTCGACGATACCTACAAGGGCGACGATCTCCGCCAGTTGGTGGATTTCGCCGAATCGCTCGCCATCCCGGTGAAGTTCATCTGCTTGCTGGATTACGCCAACTCGCGCGGCGCGCTGGATATGGGCGTCACGCCGGAACTGCTGCCCGGCTACGAAGAGGTCGAACACCTCGAGGCGAGCGGGCAGGCGGGCATGCATCTGGGCGAAATGGTGGGTGCCCCGCTGAGCGTGCTGTGGGTGGTGGGCGCCAATCCCCTCAAGGGCGGGTTGCAGCGCAAGGCCGATTTCCTGGTGGTGCAGGACCTGTTCCTCACCGAGACGGCGCAGCAGGCCGATGTGGTCTTGCCGGCGGCTTCGGCGTACGAAAAGAACGGCACCGTCACCAATACGTCGGGCGAAGTGCAGCGCCTGACGCGCGCCATACAGACCATGGGCGCCAAGACTGACCTCGAAATCATGGGCTTCCTGGCGCGCGAGATGGGCGCGGCGGCGACGCTCGGCCCCTGGGTGCCGGAAACCGTTTTCGGGGAAATTCGCCGGACGGTCCGCGGATATGATATTCCCATGCCGGTGATCGCTGCCGGAGGGGCGGCGCAGACCGTGCCACTCAACGGGCGTATTCCCGTTGAACTCCGGCCCGATCTGGTGCACTCCGACCACAACGGCCTTTTCGCTTCCGGCACGCTCGGGCGTTATTCTAAGGTGCTGAACTCCGTGGTGGAAAATCGCTTGAGCCGCTAAATGCAGCTACTCGACTCGTTTATTTTCATTACCATCGTCAAGGCCGCCATGGTCTTCGCGGTCCTCATGACCACGCTCGCCTACCTGCAATGGGTGGAGCGCAAGGTGATCGCCCATGTACAGGTGCGCCCCGGTCCCTACCGCGTAGGGCCGCATGGCCTCTTGCAGCCGGTGGCGGACGTCATCAAGTTGCTCACCAAGGAAGACCTGCTGCCGCCCTACGTGAACAAGCCGCTGTATCTGCTGGCGCCGTTTCTGGCCATGACGATGGCGTTGCTTTCCATCTCGGTGATCCCTTTCGGCCCCATGGTTACGGTTGGTCCCGTGAAGACCTGGATGCAGCTCACCGATCTCAATATCGGCGTGCTCTTCATCCTGGCCACGTCCTCCATGGGCGTCTACGGCATTGCGCTGGCCGGGTGGGCGTCGAACAACAAGTACGCGCTGATCGGCGGATTGCGCAGTTCGGCGCAGATGATCAGCTACGAACTACCGATGTCGCTGGCCATCGCCGCGCCGCTATTGATTTCCAACACGCTCAGCCTGCGCCAACTGGTGGAACGCCAGTCAGGCAGCATCTTCCAGTGGAATATTCTGCACGGCCCGTTCCCGCAGATTGTGAGTTTCGTCATTTTCATGATTGCGGCCTTCGCCGAAACCAACCGCGTGCCGTTCGATCTGCCCGAGGCCGAAAACGAACTGGTGGCCGGTTTCCATACCGAATACAGCAGCATGAAGTTCGCCAGCTTCTTCATGGCCGAGTACTCGAATATGATTACGGTCAGTGCATTGGCCACGCTGCTCTTCCTGGGAGGCTGGATGGCCCCGTGGTCCGTGGCCTGGGGTAGTAGCCTGGTGCCCACCGGGATTTTCGCCGTCGCGGGCATCACGGCACTCTATCACGGCTTCCACGCGGCGCGCAAACGCGATAAGCTCACTCTTCCGGTCTTCGGTATTATTTTCCTGGTCGTGGCCGGCGTTTTCCTGCTGCCCGTAGTGCAAAGCTGGCTCCTTCCGCTGTTCTGGTTCGCCGCCAAGACAGGGGCCATCCTGTTCCTGTTTATGTGGGTTCGCGCCACGCTTCCCCGCTTCCGTTACGACCAACTGATGGGCTTCGCGTGGAAGTTTCTCTTCCCGGTGGCCATGCTCAATTTGCTGGTGACCAGCTTTCTGGTTGCCTGGTTTGCGAAATAGGACGACGAAGTAAATGGACGTTATTCTTTTTCTCATCTTCGCGTTGATCGCAGTGGTATGCGCCATCAATGTAGTGGTGCAAACGCACCCCATTTCGAGCGCGCTGTCGCTGGTGGGCGTGATGGGCTCTCTGGCTGTGCTCTACCTGCTGCTGGGCGCGGAGTTCATCGCTGCCGCACAGGTGATTGTGTATGCCGGCGCCATCATGGTGCTGTTCGTCTTCGTCATTATGCTACTCAACGCCGGCGCCGAAGCCCGGACGGGCCGCTCTTACCTGATTCCGGGCGCGCCCCTGCTGATTATTTTTCTGGGCGTGATGGCTTTCCTGGTCCAGCGCATTTTCCCCGATACCACGATGGTCCGCTTCGGCGGCTTTACCGGCGGCGGACCGGCGGATATCGGCCACGCGCTATTTACCACCTACTTGCTGCCCTTCGAGGTGACGTCCATCCTGATTCTGGTCGCTATTATCGGCGCCATCGTTCTGGCGCGAAAGGAAATCGAATAATGATGAATGCGGTGCCGATTTCCTGGTTCCTGACCCTGAGCGCCATCCTGTTCGCGCTGGGTGTGGCCGGCTTCCTGTTCCGCCGCAATATCATCACGGTGTTCATGTCCATCGAACTGATGCTGAACGCCGTCAACCTGAGCTTTGTGACATTCTCCTACCAGCACAAGGAGGTCAGCGGCCATCTCTTCACGTTCTTCGTGATGGTGGTGGCGGCGGCCGAGGCGTCGGTGGGGTTGGCCATCATCCTGACGGTGTTCAAGGGCCGTTCCACCCTGAATATCGACGATGTGAATTCGATGAAAAACTAGCGACCGAACCGATGCAACTCTGGCTCATACCAATCTTCCCGCTGGCGGGCTTTCTGATCAACGGCGTCTTCGGCCGCCGGTTCCGCAAGAGCCTCGTCAACACCGTTGCGGTCGGCAGCGTGGTTCTTTCCTTCCTCTGGGTGCTGAAGACCATCCTCGCCATGGGCGATCTCAATACGTCTGTCGAGGAGCACTACTTCACCTGGATCCAGAGCGGCGCCGTCAACATCGGCTGCAATTTCCTGGTGGACCGGTTGACCATTGTGATGCTGCTGGTGGTCACCGGCATCGGCTCGCTGATCCACATCTATTCCATCGGGTACATGGCGCACGAAGGTGGCTATTACCGCTTTTTCGCCTACCTGAACCTCTTCATGTTCTTCATGCTGGTGCTGGTGCTGGGCTCTAACTTCCTGCTGCTCTTCGTGGGCTGGGAAGGCGTGGGCCTGTGCAGCTACCTGCTGATCGGCTTCTACTTCGATAAGAAGTTCGCCACCGACGCCGGCAACAAGGCGTTCATCGTAAACCGTATCGGCGATTTCGGCTTCTCGCTGGCCATATTCTATATCTTCAAGAATTTCGGGTCGCTCGATTTCGACAAGGTGTTCCATCAGGCGGCGAGCGCACCGGAATGGGTGCTGACCACCATCGGGCTGCTGCTGCTGCTGGGCGCCTGCGGGAAATCTGCGCAGATTCCGCTCTACGTCTGGCTGCCCGACGCCATGGCCGGCCCCACGCCGGTGTCCGCGCTGATCCACGCCGCCACCATGGTCACCGCCGGCGTCTACATGACCGCCCGCTCCTGGGTCATCTTCACCCATGCTCCCGGCGCCATGGACGTGATCGCCGTCATCGGCATCGCCACCGCCTTCCTGGCCGCCACCATCGGCCTGGTGCAAAACGATATCAAGAAAGTCTTCGCCTATTCCACGGTTTCGCAGCTCGGCTACATGTTCGTCGGCATCGGCAGCGGCGCGTTTTCAGCCGGCATCTACCACCTGGTGACGCATGCCTTCTTCAAGGCGCTGCTCTTCCTCGGCGCCGGCAGCGTGATCCACGCGCTCTCCGGTGAGCAGGATATGCGCAACATGGGCGGCCTGCGCAAAAAGATCCCCATCACCTTCTGGACCATGGTCTGCGCCTGGGTGGCCATCTCCGGTGTCCCGCCGTTCTCCGGCTTCTTCAGTAAGGACGCCATCCTGCTGGCCGC
>JANYJN010000169.1 GCA_025358475.1 Candidatus Solibacter sp. | reverse complement strand
CAACTGACTAACGGGACAATCTATTCCGATGCACCGCTACCCAGCCAACCAACTCCAGGTAGACCGGTAATTGCAGATTCCATATCCCACCAGCCGCTGCCCCTGCCGTTACCCCGGCGCCCGCCACAGCGTCCGCAGCGCCATTTGTCCAATTCCTGTGTCTCGAATGGCACAGGCGGTGGGGCGTGGAATTCGCCGGCAACCTGGACAGGCTGTGCCGCTGGCGTGCCGGGTAATGGGGATACGGCTTCTCTATTCGATGGAGACACGGTCACTATCCCGTCCGGGTTCAGAGCTGTCATAGGCGTCTCGGATGCCGGCGGTCCCGGGGGTACCGCATCTGTAAAGTGCACCAGCGATCAGGGCACTGGGAAGCTGGTGATCGACGGCACGCTTACTTTCCGAGGAAATATCGAACAATGTACCGCTGTCTGGCGGGTGGGGCAAGGTGCGATTATCGAGCATGATTCTTCGCCTGCCTTGGCGCCAAGCGCTACGCACTATCGATGGATCATTGGAACGTATCTGTGGCCCGATGCAGCGCAACTTGTGATTCGTGGGACAAGGGGACATAGGGCGATCGTTCGGAATGCCATTCGTAGCGGCACGTTTTACGGGTTTACGTATAATCGGTACAGCAACCAGGGCAGCGGACAATTTGATTTTGAGTACGTCAATATAGATGGTTGCGGCGGAGTTACCCCTTGCCTTAACTCAACCACTCACAACGCCACGACCACGTCCATTGGCCGTTGTGATCATTGTTTTGTCGCTAACTCTGGGTATATCGGTGTAAACGGATTATCCGGTTCGATCAATGTGGGCTCATTCACCAATACGACGGTTGTATCATCTACCAACCCTGACGGATATGCTATACGAGCGTCAATGACGGGGCCAGGATCACTCACGTTGGACACTATTTACACCGATGGTGTTCTTGTGCTTGGGGGGTCTACTGGGGACGATGCCACCGGCACACATATCCGTAACATCTTTTTACGGGGACTCTTAAACCATTATCCAATATATGCGGGTGGGGCGGCATTCCGCGTTGCGGAGTTTGACCGTGTGTTGCGCATAACTGACACACAGAGTGGAGGTAGTACTGGGTCTCCCGCCTATATTCCTGGCGGGAACCTCACGCGCTTAGTCGGTTTGATGAACGCCGTTACGAATCCGCATTCGTTCGTTGGCCCTTCCGGCATTGCAGGGCAGGACGATTCCATTGACGGGGCTTATTTTGAAAAGATTGGACTGGGAGCGGATGGGGACGCGATCTTAGGGGCAAACGGCCCCGCAACGTACACCACCATCAAGAATGTGGTTTTCCCCTGCTCGACAACTGATGGATTATCTGGTTCGTTGTCAAGTCAGGTAGTCACCAGTGTCAAGAAATTCCGGCTGCTGAATAACACGTACTGCGGCAAGGACGATGGACAGGGGAGCGCGCGGGGATTTGGCTACGAGGTGGCGGGGACGGCACCAGTAGGTTTCCTGGCGGCGGCAAAGAATAACATCGTCTTCTGTGCCACGAATGTGGCGTGCTATCTTGTTCACAAAGGACCAACTGGTACGGATTCGGTAGGGACGTATCAGGACGTGGACTACAACTGGAAGTGGAACGTCGCAACAGGACCGTATTTGAACGTTGGCCCGGCTTATTCCCCTAATCCACCCGGGGCGCATGATTCCAGTGGCGACCCGCAGTTTGTGCAGCAGCGGCACTTTCTGGATTGGGGACAAATGCTCGACCCGGCGATCTCTTCATGGACCGATATCGTTTCCCGGTTTTCAAAGATGAACGACGACGTTGGGTATGATTCGCGCTTTACAATCGAGAACGCCTATAATTGGCTACGCGACGGCTATCGTCCACAGAATCCGTCCCTAATGACCGCCGGTGAGGCAGGCGGCCGAGTCGGCGCAATGGACTCTGGCTCCCAACGCTGAGAAGATCCCGATGGTGGTCGGAGTGCGATGCCGGTTGTCTTGCTGCGCGTTTACGATGTCACGGCGACGATGCCCCCGCTGGCATCCGCGAATCCCACACCGGGATCGTGCCGGGTCAGGTCGAGGTAGACCCGGTCAAGACGGCGGCTATTGTGGACGGCTGCAAGGCGGAGGCGACCGGCTTCCCGAAAGCCGTTCTTCTCCAGCACCCTCCGCGAACGCTCATTATCTTCCATGATCCACGCATGAAGAGCCTCGATGCCCAGAGTATCGAAGGCGGTCCGCACCAATTCCCGGATCGCTTGTGTGATCACCCCGCGGCCGCCCGAGGCCGGATCGCCCAAAGCGTACCAGATCATCGCGATCTTGTCGACGACATCCCAGTCGGCAAGCGCCACAAGGCCGCATGGCACGCCGTCGGACCGTACCAGGAAGAATCGGTTGCGCTTGTTGCGCACCGCCACTCCGATCAGCGTGGGATCGATAACGCGGTCCCGCCACTCGCCAGTCAGCCACTGATTGATTTCGGGCTTCGAAAGCCACTCGGCGACGGTGGCAAAGTGCTCTGGCGTCAAAGGCTTGATGCCAATCAAAGTGCGTCTCTCGCGGTGAATGCATCGTAGTCCCGCTTGAGACCAACTGGCCACTTGGCCGGCTCGAAGCCGAACTGGCTGAGCAGTGCGTACACCCAACGTTCGCAACCCCATGCCACACAGCCGCTCACCGCTGGCCGGCCGGCTATGGTGATGTCGAAAGCCTTGCCGAAGGTGGTCGCGTGGAAGTTGGAAGAGAAGACGCTGATGGAATTCTTCTCAAACGGGATGTCCATGCGCAGTTCGCGCTTGGCTTCCTGCTTGCGCTGGAATGAGGCCTTTACCGCAAAATCGTCCGTGAAGAACGGATCGTTCGAGGATTCGAAAGTACAACTCAATTCCCAGTCCTTCGCCCACTGCTGCATCAGTTCTTCGGCGCGGGCGCGGGCGGAAATCACCCAAGCCGGCTGGCCCACCCAAACCACTTCCCGCATCGTAAAGGACCGGAGCCTGCTCAAGGATTTATGGTTCGCACCCTCATATCGATGGCAACTCAGAATCGCCGTGATGCAACGGCCGGGCTTGTCAAGGACCCAGCCCGCCATTCCTTCGTAGGCGTGATAGCAGCACGACGGGCTGACGGCGAAGTCATGCGCGCTCATCTTGCCTTCATGCAGGGCCGGCGACCATCCTTCCGTCCGGCACGCGGACGAGAATCCGGACAGCACGTTGAGATCCTGCTTGAGGTGGGAAACAAAGTCCATGTGCTCCGGGAACGAAGTGAAGTGATTGCAGCGGTGCAGCGTTTCGGCCTTGATGGTGGAGGGGTATAGCTCCAACTCCGCCCCGAACTCCCTGGCGAAGATGCTTATAACCTTGTGGTCCACCAGCGCGAGGAGCTGTGCCGCGGGTCCTCGCAAGATGACATGGCCTTCTCCCACCTGCGCCGCCCAGCGGCGTTCCAACAGTCCTGCCCACGCGTCGATGACAGGTAACTCATGTCTCTGATCGAAGTACAGAACGGACTTCATCCCGAATTGGCCCTGCTGGTAGCGTTGTAACAGTTGATCGACTCTGCCCCGCATCGCCTCGGCATCGGTTCCCGGCCGAAACACGACGACAACCTTGCGGTCACTTTCGCTGACTTCATAAGAGACCAATTCCTCGGAAAGGAAGGGGAGAGCGTAGCGTACCTGCTCCAGGTACTCGGGGGTGGTGTTTTCCAGATGGACTGTCAGATTCGACATTTTTTAGAGCTCTCCTCGTTGTCGCAGTGAAGTGAAAGTAGCGATCTCGTTGATGGTGTTCATCGCGTAAGCGATCAAGTCGCCCTGACTGACCTTTACGTCGAACGCTTGCTGGACAAAACTGACCAGGTCCACAGCCCCGAAGGAATCCACATACCCGTAGTCGAACAGATGCACATCATCGGTGAAGTCGGCATCGCTCGCGGGAATCGCGTACCGCTTGACGATGTAATCGCGCAAAGTTTTCGTGATTTCTTCCACTTCCATTCCGACTCGCTCCCGCCGTCTGTTTTCAACTCGACCGTTAATTGTATACTAATCGATGTCCGTAGTCTCGCACAGCCGTAACAGGCTTGGGCCGGCGCTGCATGCTGGAGTGCAGCCGTAACGACGAGGTGACAGAATTCAGGAGCAGCGAGGACACGAGGACAGCGCTGATTGAACCCACTTCTTATTCCTGCCGCGAGCGGCGCCAAATACCCGAATGCTGTTTCATAGCTTCGCCTATCTCCTGATCTTTCTGCCGGTTGTCGTGGGCGTATACAGCTTTCTCCGGGCGCGAACTCCATGGCCTTGGCCCCAGGCATGGCTGTTGCTCGCTTCTTTGTTTTTCTATACCCGCGCCGCGTCTGCGAATCTGCCCCTGCTCGTGGGGTCCATCCTTTTCAACTGGTCCATCGCGCGTCAGATGATGGCGCAAGGGGACAACACAAAACGCAAGCTATACCTTTGGGCGGGCTTGACGGTCAACATCATCGTTCTGTTTCTTTTTAAATACGTCCACCTCTTCCTGGAAACAATCGTTTACTTTCACGGGCCACGCCTCTCTTTTCCGAATTGGGGATTCCCGCTCGGCGTCAGCTTCTTCACCCTGACGCAGATCATGTACCTTGTCGACGCCTACCCGCGCGCTCCCTCGTCCCCTGCGGCAAGAAAGATCTTTCGCGGCCTGACCACGGCCAACTCGCTGTTCGACCATGCCACTTTCGTGACGTTCTTCCCTTATGTGGTGTCGGGACCGTTAGCGCGTGTCCGCCTGGTAAGGCCGCAACTGCGGGCCTCCACCATGCAGGAACCGCCATCGGCCCTGGCTTGCCGCGGTTTGTTGTTATTCAGCATGGGACTGGTCAAGAAGGTGGTGTTCGGGGATGCCTTCGGGACCATTGCCGATGCGGGATTTGCGTCGGTTCCCAACTACTCCATGGTGGAAGCCTGGGGCTTCTGCCTGGCTGCCCTGTTCCACCTCTATTTTGACTTCAGCGGATACTCCGACATGGCGCTCGGCTCGGCCTGGATGCTTGGCATTGACATCCCGCAGAACTTCAACGCTCCGCTGCGATCCCGGTCCATCGCCGAGTTCTGGCAGCGCTGGCATATCTCGCTGTCGAACTTCATCACCGAGTACCTGTACACCCCGCTCGTGCGCTCCATGGGTAAGACCACTCTGGCCGCCAGCGCGACGGCTACCATCCTGGCCATGGGCATTGCGGCGCTGTGGCACGGTCCGGCATTGACCTTCGCCGCGTGGGGACTTTCGCACGGCGTTGCGCTCGCTGCACATCAGGTCTGCAAGCGGCGAAAACTGGTTATGCCCGACTGGCTCGGATGGCTCGTGACCTTCATTTTCCTGAGTTCGACGATCGTGTTTTTGCGGGCCTCCAGTCTCCGCGCGGCAATCCACATGATCTCGCGCCTGCTTCCTCATGACCATGCCCTCGCGTATTCGGCGCTGAAGGGATTGCTGCCGCCTACTCCGGCGACCCTCTTTCGCCCGGTGCCCCTCGGGGTGGTGCTCGCGTTCTTTTTTAAGACCTCGATGGAATACGCCCAGGCTTTCCAGCCGTCGTTCCGGACCGCCCTCGCCTGCGCTTTTCTCATCGTGGTTTCGCTATTTTTCATGAACTCCGCCCCGGCACGGCAGTTTGTGTACTTCGCCTTCTGAACACCATGCGCCCCCGTTACTGGCTACTTACCACGCTCTCCACAATCCTGATCGCCACGGCAGGGATGGCCGCGCTCAACATGGCGGTGGACGTCTATGGGTTGTACCGCTCAAGCCGTGGCCGCCACCTCCCTGTACTCGGCGACGACCGCGTTGCCAAGTACCTGTTGAGCATGCGCTACGTTCCCGAGAATTTTAATGCCATGTTGGCCGGCGGCTCGGTTTCGGCGAACTGGGACGTAACTGCGATCGATGGACTGCGCGTCTACAATGGATCCTTGGACGGCGGAAACATCGTCGAAGAGAAGGCCGTGATCGAAGCCGCGCTGGAAAGGCCGGGCGTCTCCGCGATCTTGCTCCTCGTGCATCCGGCTCTGACCTATTCCCACGAATTCCAGACCGTGGAAATGAAACCCGACCTGAAACGCTCCGCTCTCGGATCGTTGAGCCTCTGGAACGTTTACAAGGACATGTTCAGCATCCGGATCGGCCGCATTCCCCGAGCGTTCGATTATGCCGGCACCGAGACGTTTTTTAATGCGGGAAGTGAAATGAACCTCAATATGAAGGAGATGTGGAGCGCGCCGGAGTTCACCGTGGATCCGGTCGCCTTGCGGGCGTACGGGGACCTGGTTGCCAGTCTGCGGGCCCGCGGCGTACAGATCGTCTTCATCGTGCCGCCAACTTCTGAATACCTACTGCAAACCAAGCGGGCACCAATGGAGCGATACCTGCTCCGGATGCACTCGGACGTCGGTATAGAAAGCTTGTGGATCGACTTCCTCTCCCCGGAAGGCGAAGCATTCCGCAAAACTCGTGCCAATTTCTCCGACGGGGTGCATCTCACGCCCGATGGCGCAAAGCAGGTGGTCGCCCAAATTAACGTCGCCGTTAACCGGTGGATTACAGAACGGCGACTGGTATTGGCGAAGCGATAACCAGGCACCCGCTTGCCGGGCCATGAATGCTGCGAGCTGGGAGCCGCCTGGGGAGACACTGGCGGAGTCCCTCATGCCTTGATTCCTAGCCCTCCCAGAAACCGGAAGATCTCATCGAAGATCTTGGGGTAGTCCTTTTTGGGCGCGGCATGACCCCTGTGCGTCAGCCTGATTAATTTCGCCGGCCGGCCGGCTTTCAGGTACTTCGCAACCAGCCTTTCGGAGTGCGAGAAGGGGACGACGTCATCTGCCACTGAATGCACAGCGCACAAGGCGGGTGCTTCAGACACATCATAGTTTATGGGCGAGAGCCTGCGGGCCAAAGCCGACCGCTCCGAGCTTTCGGGGAGCCAGCGCTGCGCGAAAACACTCGCATGATCTCCGCTGATGAGATCTGCGAAATCAGTGACGCCCCAGAAGCTCACTATCGCGCGGGGCCGGCTCTGGGGTCCTTCGAGATCCGAACTTGGTGCGAGAGCCGAGAGCAAGGCGAGATGGGCACCAGCGGAAAAGCCTACAAGGAGGATCCCGCGGCTGTCGGCGTCCCAGGATGGGGCGCGGTAGCGCGCTGCTTCAATGGCGTTTCGCACGTCCTCGGCGGCTGCGGGTGCTCTAGCTTCCGAGGTTACCCGATAGCCGGCGTTGGCGACCACGTCTCCCCTGGAAGTGAACACCGGGACGAACCCTACGGCGTCGGGTTTCGGCGCATTCTGCCAGCCGCCACCTCCGATAAGAATTACGAGTGGCGCCACGTGTCCTGGGTCCTGTGCTGAGGTGTAGACGTCCAGGTGTTGGTACGGGTTTGAGCCGTAGGAGAAGTCTACCGCATGCGGAGGGGATATACGGCGATCCCGGCACGCTAAGGAGAAAGCGAGAGGTATGCCGACCAACGTCCGGCGCGACAAAGGGCTCGGTATCGGCATGATAGATATAGATTGACTGAATCCTTCCCCAAGAACAGATCGATGCCCCGAACAGCCTGTACCATGCCGCGGTCGTCATGGAGCGGCATGACCCAATATGTATTCCTGTCAGTCGTATTCCCTTCTACGGACTGGTGGAGGGGTCCGGCACTGACGTTCCCTGCGTGATTAGGTTCCAAACGAGGGTTGCAAGCCTGGATTCGTTCATCCCACGGCGCTTTTGTGTAGGCCACCGCGGACCGCCAAACCAAGGAAAAGCGCTACCACCGGCGCGAGGGAC
>JANYJN010000108.1 GCA_025358475.1 Candidatus Solibacter sp. | reverse complement strand
CGGTTTCCGCGAATGGGACTAGCGGCGGATGCCCAGCTTCAGAAGAACCGCTTTGTAGCGCTCTGGGCCCGTATCTCGCAGGTAAGTCAGAAGCCGGCGACGCTTGGCAACCAGGGTCAACAGCCCTTTGCGGGAGCCATGATCCTTTTTGTGCGTCTTGAAATGCTCCGTAAGCATCGTGATTCGGGTGCTCAACAGGGCAATCTGTACTTCTGGCGACCCGGTATCGGTTTTGTGGCGCTGATTCCCGGTAAGAATCTGCTGCTTTGCTTCAATCGCCAGTGCCATTCTAGGGGTAATGCTCCTTGTCTTCTCTTAATCTCGCTTTGGTACGTCCACAAGAATACCACAGGCGGGGAATACCGTGGGGCGAACGGCGAGCGAACTTTCAGTATACAGGGTTCTGCCTGAACCTGAAAGCGGATACCCGGTTTTGGTGGGCACGCTGCCGCAAGTGATGGGAGATACTGAAGCCATGAAGTGGTGGGCGGCAGTGGTTTTCCTCAGCGCGGGCTGGCTGGCCGCGCAGGATGCTCCGCCGGCGCAGGACATCCGGCAACTGGAGGTGCGCGAGCACCAGGGGCAGAGCTACTGGATGTTCACGCCTGCGAATTACTCGGCCGATAGCGCGTGGCCCATCCTCTACTGTCTGGACCCCGGAGCGCGCGGCCGCGTGCCGGTGGAGCTCTTCGCGGCGGCGGCGGAGAAGGCCGGCTTCCTGGTGGCCGGGTCTAACAACTCGCGCAACGGCCCCATGGCCCCGGTGCACGAGGCGATCGGCCTGATGGTGCGCGATACGCACCAACGCTACTCTATTGACGATTCGCGCCTCTACGTGGCGGGTTTCTCGGGCGGGGCGCGGGTGGCCCTTGACTGGGCGCGCAACGGGCATATCGCAGGGGTGATCGCGTGCGGCGCGGGTTTCGGGTTGCCGGGCCCGCCGAAGCAGATTCCCTTTCGCCTCTTTGCCACCACCGGTTGGGACGATTTCAACCACGATGAGCTGTACCGCATGAGCCGCGAACTGGCACGGCGCAACGTGCCGCACCGCTTCGTGGAGTTCCAGGGCGATCACGAATGGATGCCGGCCGCGCTGGCCGGCGAGGCGTTCGGCTTCTTCCTGGGACGCGTGCCTGCCCAGCCTGCGCCGGCGTCCAAGGAAGCGGAAAAGCAGGCCGCGCAATACGAGCGCTGGATGCAGCCCATGCAATCCGCTGATGAAAACGAGCGCCGCGCGGTGATCCGGCGAGCGCAGAAGGAGGCCGCGCGCGAGCAGGACTCGCCGGCACGCAGGGTGGCGCGGCGGGTGATCGGCGGAGTGTCGGTGGGTGCCATGGAATACACCCGGGAACTGATGTCCCACGAACGCTACCGCGACGCCGCGCGGACCGCCGAAGAGGCTGTGTTGGCGCGGCCGGAAAACTCGGGAGTGTGGTACTCGCTGGCCGTGGCGAATGCGGCGGCTGGGAATACCGGGCGAGCCCTGGAAGCGCTGGAGCAGGCTGCGGCCAGGGGCTGGGGTGCCTGGCAGCGGATGGAAGGCGAGCCGCTGCTGGCCAAAGTGCGGGGCGATGCGCGCTATGCGGGAATCCTGGCGAAGATGCGCCGCTAATTCTCCATTTTTAGGTCTCCGGCGGACTGGCTCGATTCCCAGCGAGACGAAATTCCCAAAGCGGCGTTGAGAAGATTAGCGCATCAAGTTAGCGGGATAGGCCTCCTGGCCTGTTTGAATGGGCCTTCGGCCCGCGAAATCCCATGAAAAATCTGAGCACTGTCGCGAGAACGGCTAGCTTGGTGGGGCGGACCAGGGGGTCCGCGCGAGGGGCGGACCAGGGGGTCCGCGCGGGACGCCCTCGTCCCGCTGCCCCGGCAACGATATCAGCATCTTGGAGGGTGCCAGCAGGCCGACGGGGGCGTCGGCCGCGGACCAGGGGGTCCGCCCCACCAAGCTACGCGGAAGGTGGGGCATGCTTTAGCTTGCCAGCCGGCCTGAGGCCGGCCATGCTTCCACGAGGGTGGGGTTTTTCGATCCTGCCGACCTGTTCAGCCCTGCGCCAGCCAGCGCCGCCGGCTGGTGTGGGCCATCACGAACAAGACGGCGAACCCGGAAATCAGGCCGACCGAGGCGCCCAGGCCGAGGTATTCCGGATGAAAGGGGCCGACTTGCACGGTAATCGCTACATTGATGACGAGGGGGATGAGGGCCGCGATCACCGGCGGCCAGGGACGGTCCAAGGCAAACAGCGAGCGCGCTAGAATCTCCATCAGGCTCCAGCCGATGAGGCTGGGTCCCAGCGCCAGGAAGGCCGAAGCCACCAACCAGGTAGATTGCGCCGTGAAGCTGCCTCGCTGGAAGAGTAGCGCGATGGCCTGCTGGCGGAAAACCAGCGCGAAAGCGCATCCGAGCACCGCCACCACCGCGGCCAGGGCAATAGTCTTATCGATCAGGTTCAGCGCCTCGCGCAGGCGGAAGAGGCTGCGCAGGCGGGCAATTTCCGGCAAAAGCGAATTCGAAATCGGCTGGACCAGCAGAGCCAGCGGCACCGCCACACCACGCATGCAATAATCCAGCGCGGCGGCCATTCCCGGACCGGCGTGGGTGGCGTAGGCACGGGTGAAGGTAATGTTGAGGCCGATGCCGGCGGCATAGACCACGAAGAAGGCGGGCTTCATCAGAATCTCACGCCAGCGCAGGTGGCAGGGGGGAAGATTTCTGGTATCCAGGCCGGAACGCGCCGCGAAATAAACGATGGCCAGTTGCGCCCAGGCGCCGGCGGTGTAGCCGATGGCAAAGGCGTAGACGCCGACGAACTTCCATAGAGAGAGCGCGGCCGCGATGGTGAAGACATTGAGCGCGGCCTGGTAGAACGCCGCCGGGCCAAAGCGCCGGTGAGTGTACAGCATGGCGCAGTGGACCGCGGAAACGCCGGCTGTCAGCGTGGAGAGCGCCAAAATCCGCAGGATATTGACCGCGGTGCCGAAGTATTGCGGATCGAGGCCCGGCGCCAGGACGCGCATAAGCCATGGCGCTGCCAGCACCACGCTCAGCGAAATCAGCGAAAACACCCAGACGAAAGCGCGCGACAGTTTGAGAAACAGGGCGGTGCGCTCCGCCCCCTGGACGGCCGTGAGCAAGGGGACAAAGGCGAAGATGATGCTGTTGATCAGCACCGAATTGAGCATGTCCAGCGGGCCCATGGCCACGGCCAGGGAATCGGCATAGCTGTGCGTGCCCAGCAGGTACGCGATCAGCGCCACGCGGCCGAAACCTAGCACGTTGCCGGTCAGGACGCCGGCGACAATCGTCAGACCACCGCGCAGCAATGGGCTATCCACCGCGCGGGTGATCGCGCGTTCCCCGTTGACGGCCGCCGATGTTTCCGTGGAATTCAGTGCAGACCTCAAAAGCAGCGACCGCGCTTCCCGCCTTGGGCGGCCGCCTTCACTCGCCGTCTACGCGGCTGGGACGCCCGCGCTCCGGGCCGCCGCCAGCGCGGTTTCGTAGTTCGGGAAATCGGCTACTTCCTTGACGTACTCGGCATGGCAAATCTTGTTGTCCGCGTCCAGCACGAAAATCGCCCGGCTTTCAATTCGCAATTCCTTGATCAGAGTTCCGTAATTCGTGCCGAAGGACGCATCTTTGTGGTCGGAGAGCATTTTCAGGTTATCCACGGCGAAGGTGGTGCACCAGCGCTTCTGGGCGAACGGCAGGTCCATGCTGACCGTGATAATGTCCACACCCGGCAGGTTGGCCGCTGCCTCGTTGAAACGCTTGGTCTGCGCATCGCACACTGGCGTATCGAGCGAGGGAATCACGCTGATGATGCGCACCCGCTTGCCGGTGTCTTTCAGGGTGACGGCCTTGAGTCCCCTGTCCATCAGGTTGAAATCCGGAGCGGCATCGCCCGCTTTGAGTTCGGGCCCCACCAGCGTCAGGGGGGCGCCCTTCATCGTCGTTGCACCTGCTCTTTCCATAATTTCTCCTTAGGCTGTTAGTAATTTCAATATTGTATCAATTCGGCGAACTCGGCCGGCTCGGTTACCGGCAACCGGCAGGTGTAATTGCGGCAAACGTAGGCGCGCGCGCGTCCCTCCAGCGGGTTCATGGACTGGATGGATGGGATTCCGGCGGCGAGCGCTTGCTGCGTCTCCACTGAATCCACCAGCAGCACTACGCGGCTGGGCACAAAGCGGGTGTGCAGTTCGCGCAGCAGTGCGCGCATTTCCGCAGAATCGTGCTGACCAGCCAGGATGATCTCGCGCGGCTCGCCCAGCAGGAACTCGCAGGCCGTCAACATCTGCGGAATGGCCACCGGCGCCAACGAAAGCCGGCTGGCGAAGGCGGCCAGCGTTCGCTGTGCCGACTCGCCGAAGGCGGCGCGATTGGTCATCCGCGCCAGGCGTACCAGGTTCATCACGGCCACCGAGTTGCCCGAGGGTTCGGCGCCATCGTAATCTTCCTTCACGCGCAGCACCAGCCGGTGGTCGTCTGCCGCGGTACTGAAGAACGCGCCGGTGCCGGTGTCCTCGAACAGTTCCTGCTGCTTTTCGGTAAGCCGCACGGCCAGGTCCAGGTGGCGCCGGTCGAATTGGGCTTCGTAGAGATCGAGCAGGCCCTGCACGAACATGGCGTAGTCGTCGAGAAAGCCGGGGATCGCGGCCTCGCCCGCGCGATAGCGCCGCAGCAGTGTGCCACTGGGGGCATCGTACATCCGGCCGATGACGAAATCGGCGGCGCGCCGCGCGGCCTCGGCGTAGCGGGCGGCGTTGTGGGTATCATCCAGCACCGCACCGCCTTTGGCGAAGGCCGAGATCATGAGGCCGTTCCAGGCGGTGAGGATCTTGTCGTCCCGCAGAGGGCGCACGCGTTGGGCGCGCGCCGCCATCAGCAGGGTGCCGGCGTCATTGAGGGCGGCTCGCACTTCGCCGGGCGGCTGGCTGAAATGGCGCGCCGTCTCTTCCACGGTGTGCGCCTGGTAGAGAATGTTCTTGCCGGTGAACTCGCCGTGCGGGTCGCTTGCGACGTTGGAACTCTCGTGGACGCCATAGCGGTAGCAGAACCACTCGGCCGCGGGCTGGCTCAACAGGGCTTGAATCTCATCCATGCTCCAGATGTAAAATGCGCCTTCGCCCTTGAGATCGGGGTGCTCGGGCGCGATCGCGCTATCGGCATCTTCGGCGGAGTAGAAGCCGCCGCCGGAATCGGTCATGTCGCGCAGCACGTAATCGAAGATGCGGCGGGCGGCATCGGCATACTGTTGGTCGCCGGTGGCCTGGAAGGCCTCGAGGTAGGAGATGGCGATCTGCGCCTGGTCGTAGAGCATCTTCTCGAAGTGCGGAACGAACCAGCGTTCGTCCACGCTGTAGCGATGGAATCCGCCGCCGAGTTGATCGTTCATGCCGCCCTTGGCCATTTCGCGGAGGGTGAGCAGCACCATGTCGAGCGCTTCCCGGTTCTTGGTGCGCGCGTAGTAGCGCAGCAGGAAATGGTGCACCGAAACGCGCGGGAACTTGGGCGCGGCGCCGAACCCGCCCAGGCGCGAATCAAAGCTGCGGCGGAAGCTGGAGAAGGCGCTTTCCAGGGTGGCCGCGTCGAAGGCCGCGCCGGCGCGCGTGGGCGCCACCTCCACCTGCTTCCTGAGTTGCTCCACCACGTGGCGCGCGGATTCCTCGATCTTCTCGCGATCGGCAGCCCACGCTTCCGCGATCTGGGTGAGGATGGAGGCGAAGCCCGGATGTCCCCAGCGATTCTCGGGCGGAAAGTAGGTGCCGCCGAAGAACGGTTGCAGCTCCGGCGTTAGCCACACCGACATCGGCCAGCCGCCACTGCCCGTAGTCGACTGGACGTAGGTCATATAGATGCGGTCCACGTCGGGGCGCTCTTCGCGGTCCACCTTGATGGCCACGTAATCGCGGTTAAGGAGCGCGGCGATCTCTTCGTTCTCGAAGCTCTCGCGCTCCATCACGTGGCACCAGTGGCAAGTGGAGTAGCCAATGGAAAGGAAGATGGGCCGGTTCTCGACGCGCGCTTTTTCGAACGCCTCTTCGCCCCAGGGATACCAATCCACCGGGTTGTGCGCGTGTTGCAGCAGATAGGGACTCTTCTGTTGTGCCAGGCGGTTGGTATGCATGATGGAAATCAAGCGCCGGCGCGTGCCGCGGCGCATGGAAGTCCCCCCTGGGCTTCATCGTACCAGCCCTATACGCAGGGTGCGGGCGCGGACGCTATTCCGTTACAGCCGAATGTGGGCTACCGTGCTTCTGAGAAGGGGATCTCGCGTTCCTTTCGGTCCACTTCGACGGGTCGCAAATGTCGACATGTAGGGGATCGGGCGACCTTCTGGACTTCAATGGGGGAGTTGTCGTTTAGAAATCGCGGCGCAACAACGTACGGCGGGAGCGATGTTTCAGGATGATTCCGGCCAGGGCACGCAACGCCTCATTTGCTTCTCCGGAGTTTGGGAACGCAGCGGCGACATCGGGTTCCAGCACTACTACGGCACTTCCCGCGGCATACCGCGATGCGTACTTGTTGGGCGAGGCGCGGCTGAAGTCATACTCCGGAAGAATTTCGTCGGCATCAGCCTGACCAGTGGCCTTGCGTTTAATAGGTGCCCGCTTCATAGTTTCTTCGTTCACGCCGTGTGGCACGTCGCGCGCTGATGATTCGAATGGCCTTGCCCCGATCCACGTACATGACTGCAAGCAAATGCTTGCTTTGCGAAAGGCCCAACAAGCACCAACCGCTCTTCCTCGGCCGAATGACGCGGATCGGCCATGATGCGACCCAGTGGATCGCCGAAGACCGTCGCCGCGTCCTCGAAAGAGACTGTGTGTTTGGCCAGGTTGGCCGCCGCTTTTCGCGAATCCCACTCGAACTCCAGCGCCAACCTTCATTATACTTGCACTCTCGAAGAATCGCGTAGAGCAACTCGCCCGGATTGCTTCAACCTGGAACCCTCGGGCGATGTCTTGGGCCGAAGGCCCATCAACTGGCCATGATGACTGTCCCGCCCAGATGTCGCATAGTACAATGAGGCAACTGGAGTAATGCACCCCATGAACATCCGAATTGCCGCCATCCTGATAGGTTTAGCGGCCACCGCGCAGTTTGCATCCGCGGCTGAAACTTCCCCGGCGCGTCCGAAATCCGGCAAGGTGGAGATCATGCCCCTCAGCGAGGTCAAGCAGGGCATGAAGGGCACCGCTTGGACCGTATTCCAGGGCACGGAGCCCGAGCCAGTACCGGTGGAGATCGTCGGGATTGCCAAGAATATGTGGGGCCCGAAGCAGGATATCATCCTGGGCAAGATGGGCGGCAAGGCGGCGCGCACGAATGTCGCCAAGGGCATGAGCGGCAGCCCCGTTTACATCAACGGCAAACTGATTGGCGCGGTTTCTCTGGGGCTCAGCCAGTTCTCGCCGGACGCCATCTGCGGCATCACGCCGATCGAACTCATGCTGGAAATCAACGGCAGCGATAAATCCCGTCCCGCCGCGGCGCGCACGCCCGGCAAGACGGTGGCGCAGAACGCGCAGGCCGGTGGCGAGGGAGTTCTGGAATCGCTGGTGCCGATCGATTCGCCGCTGGTGTTTTCGGGAATCAATGGCGATACGCTGCGCGACTTCAGCTCCGTCTTCCAACAGATGGGCCTGCGCACAGTGCAGGGCTCGGGCGGCGTGCTGACTCACGGCAGCAAGCCGGTGGCCGGTTGGGAGCGCGCGCTGAACCCGGGCGAGAGCGTGGCCACGGTCCTGGTGGATGGCGATATGGGGGTTAGCGCGTTCGGCACGGTGACTTACAACGATGGTAAGCGCGTGCTGGCGTTCGGGCATCCTTTATTCAACCTGGGGCCGGTGGATATGCCGCTGGCCAAGAGCGAAGTGGTGCTGACCCTGGCCAGCCAGTTCCAACCGAGCAAGATGGCCAACGCCACGGAGATTGTGGGTGCGCTGCGGCAAGACCGCCACAGCGGCATCATGGGGGAACTGGGGGCCACCGCTCCGATGATTCCGGTGACCCTGAAAGTGCGCTCGCTGGATGGCAAAGAGGCGGTGCTCAGCGAGAAGGATTTCCACTTTAACGTTTTCGTGCATCAGAAGTGGACGCCCACGCTGATGATGCTGACGCTCTACAACTCGATTTCGAATCTGAACGATTTTGCGGATGACGCCACGTACCGGCTGAACGGCAAGGTGGAGATGAACGGCCCGCGCAATATCGGTCTGGCCACCATGCAGGCGGCCGGCGATATGCCCATGCCCGCGCCCATGGCGCTGGCCCTATGGCTGGGCGACAAGTTCAACCGCCTTTACCTGAACAACGTGAATACGCCGGACGTGAAGGGCGTGACCCTGAGCCTCGACCTGCTGCCGGAGCGCCGCGTGGCCGCTATCGAGACCGGGTGGGTGGCCAATACCGAAGTGCGGGCGGGCGACGACCTGCCGGTCAAAGTTTCGGTACGCCCGTATCGTGGGGAGCCGATCCAGCGCGAAGTCATCGTGAAGATTCCCGCCGGGCTGGCGAAGGGCGATCACCGCATCCTGCTGAGCGATGCCGATACGCTGAACCGCATGCAGAACGCGGCGGGCTTCATGAACCGCTTCATCGATGTGCCGCAGGCGGTCTCGCTGCTCAATCAGGAGCGCATTAACAACCGGCTGTATGTATCCCTGGTGAAAGCGAGTCCCACGGCTTATTACGACGATAAGACGATGCCGAGCATGCCATCGAGCGTGCTGAATGTGATCCAGGCGGGGCGCGCCAGTAACCGGGCCATGGTGACCACGCCGGAGACGGCGTCGGAACAGACCTCGATTCCGTTCGATTACATGGTGACCGGCAGTTACTCCCTTCGAATTCACGTCAAATGAAGACACTCATCCTGTTGCTGGCCGCGTCCAGCGCTCTGTCTGCCGGCCAGACTCGCACCTGGACGCAGGGCGAAGCCGCCGATTTCGAAAAGGGGATTCTCAAGAACCTGTCGCTGCGCAGCGACGGGCGGCTCACGCTGGCGCCGCTCTCGCGCGAACTGTTCGACACGGCGTCGGCCTACCTATGGGCGCTGGCCCGGGATTCCAAAGGCAACTTATATGCCGGGGGCGGCACCAGCGCCAAGCTGTATCGCATCCCGCCGGACGGCAAGGGCGAGATGCTGGCCGATCTGGACGCGCTAGAGATCCACGCGATCGCGGTGGACAGCCGCGACCGCGTGTATGCGGCGACTTCGCCCGACGGCAAGATTTATCGCATCACCGGCAACGGCAAGCCGGAAGTGTTCTACGACCCCAAAGCGAAATACATCTGGGCGCTGGCCTTCGATAGCGCGGGCAATCTGTTTGCCGCCACGGGAGATCAGGGCGAACTGCACCGCGTGACTCCGGATGGCAAGGGCACGGTGTTTTTCAAAACCGACGAGACGCACATACGGTCGCTGGTCATCGACGCCAAGGGCAACCTGATACTAGGCACGGAACCCGGCGGCCTGGTGCTGCGCGTTTCGGCGGCGGGCGAGGGATTCGTCCTGTACCAGATGTCGAAACGCGAAGTGTCGGCGGTGGCGCAGGCTCCCGACGGGGCGATTTACGCAGCTGCCGTTGGGAATCGCCAGCCGATTTCGGTGCCCGCGCCGCCCCTGGCGCCGGTGGCTCCCGCGCCGGCGCAGGTGGCGGTGACTGTCGGCGCCGGGGCGGTAGCAGTCCGGCAAGCGGTGCCGCCGCCTTCGACGGCTCCGGCCGGTGTGGCAGGTGGCAGCGAGGTGTATCGCATCGATCCCGATGGCACGCCGCGGCGTGTGTGGGGGCGTGCGCAGGACGTGGTGTACGCCATCGCGTTCGACGCCGCGGGCCGCGCCCTGCTCGGCGCGGGCAACAAGGGCAACGTCTACCGGATCGAATCGCCCACGTTGTATACCTCGCTGCTCGTGCTACCCGCGACCCAGGTGACGGCGTTCCAGGCGGGTCGCGACGGGCGTCTGTATGCGGCCACGGGGAATACGGGCAAGGTTTACGAGATTGGTCCGGGGTTAGAGCGCGAGGGTTCCGTCGAGAGCGACGTCTTCGATTCCGGCATGTATTCGCTGTGGGGCCGGCTCAGCTTTGAGGTCAACCTCAACGGCGGGCAGATCGCGATGGTTACGCGTAGCGGCAACCTGGACCGGCCGCAGCAAAACTGGAGCGCGTGGTCCGCGGTGCCGGCCGGCGGAAAGGGCGGCCGCGCGGCCTCTCCGGCGGCGCGTTTCGTGCAGTGGAAAGCCACGCTAACCGGCGGACGGCCCGAGTTCGATTCGGTGGACGTGGCGTATCTGCCGAAGAACCTGGAGCCGCGCATCGACGAGATGGAGACCACGCCGCCGAACTTCCGTTTCCCGCCGGCCTCCATGCCGCCGATCGCCTTCCAGGCGTCGCTCAATCTGCCGGCGATGGGCAAGCGCGCGGGCTCGGGCGGAGGTTTGGCGGCGATGTCGATGGATAGTACACCGGCGATGCAATTCGCGAAAGGCTTTATCGGCACGCGCTGGGCGGCATCGGACCCCAACGGCGATGCGCTGGTGTTTACGGTAGAGATCCGCGGCGTGGGCGAGACCGAATGGAAACTGCTCAAGGACAAGGTGTCGGAACGCTACCTTTCCTGGGATTCCACCGCCTATACGGATGGCGAGTACCGCGTGCGGGTGACGGCATCGGACGCCCCGGGCAATCCACCGGCGGAGGCGCTTACGGCGCGCATGGAAGGCAGCCCGTTCTGGATCGACAACACGCCGCCGAAAATCACGACGCTAGTGGCGGTGCGCGCGAGCGGCAAACTGCAAGTGAAGTGGCACGCCGCCGACGCGCTCAACAATATCGCCAAAGCGGAGTACTCGTTGGATGGCAGCGATTGGAAAATGGCGGCTCCGGTGACGCGGCTTTCGGACGCGCAGGAACTGGATTACGAGCTCAATCTGGACGCTGCCCCGGGTGAGCACACGATCGCCGTGCGGGTGGAAGACGAGTATGGAAATCAGGCGGTGGAGAAGACGGTGGTTCGGTAAGCGCAGACGGGAACGCGAGAGACACTTCGGGCTGGAGAGGGGAGACTTTCTGAAGTTCGTTGCGGCGGCCGGGGCTTGCGGGATTTTGCCGGGCGTATCCGGCCGCCAGTGATTTGGTTGGAATCTACGAAGACGTAGGAGCAGTGCTTATTACCTTGAGCACATCGAGCGTCCCCTCGTTTCGATTCACAACCTCTGTATCCAGTGGGTCGGCGACAGGCGCTATCCGAACATCCACCGGC